>DALYDJ010000017.1:4103-11147 GCA_031973275.1 Candidatus Woesebacteria bacterium | reverse complement strand
ATGAGGTAGATCATAAGGCTTGTTGAATTAATTTATGTATTTGAGTATTCATCCTTTTTTCATCAAAGTTTGTTTTGGCTAAAGCTTTATTATAATTATAGTATTTACCATAGTTATTATCAGATAGTAGCTTTTGAACTTCATTAGCCCAAGTTTTCGTATCGAGCGCATCCATTATAATTCCGGACTTGTTGGTTATGATTTCTGCGTAGCCACCACCATATTTATAAGCAACAATCGGAAGTCCCACCGATAGTGCCTCTACAACTGATAATCCAAATGGCTCGCTGACTGGTGCATATATATAAGCTTTCGACTTACGTAGCTCATTAATTTTTGTATATTCGGTAGCGTTAAGAAATATTTTTAGGGTCACTGAATTCTTTAATGCTTTTGACTTAAGTAGCGAAAGATACTGTTTATCAGCGCCGTTTCCAATCAATACAAGAGTTGGTCTACGATTTGCAGGTATTTGACCAACTACATCTACGTAAAAACTCTGTCTCTTAAACTTATTTATTGCCCCAACTGAAATAATTTGGTCTTTCTTATCGATGAAAGTATCTGATAAATATTTACTTGTATTAATGCCTGGATAAATAACTAAGGAATCTCTGTCGTATGCCTTACGTATAATTTCCTTAGAATAATGAGAATTCGTGATTATCGTAAGATTATTACTAGATATATTCTTCTTATCCCTCCATTTAATTGGCAGTCTTAATAGGTTAACAACCTTATCTTTAAACGATTGGGCTGCTATATGGTCATGATCGTAATATTCTCTAAGAGAATCATGACATATATATATTTTTGGTTTATCAGAGTAACGAATTATGTCAGGTGTCTTAACTAGCCAAGATTGATACACAATTAGAATATCAAAAACTCTTTTCAACTCTATGGCCCTTTTTTGAAACTTTGGAGAAGAAAATAACGCAGTAAACATGTACTGGAAGAAATTACTTATCTTATACTTAGGATCCGATATTTTCTGAATTCTATAAAATCTATTTAAATATTTAGCTGTAGAAAGCATAGTATTTTTAGCTCCACCTGAGGGGAGATTAGAGTAGAAAAGTAAAGTATTTTTTGGTGTTGACATACTATTTGTTTTTTGAGATATTTTATGAGATGACTAAATTATTATGTAAATGTAATAGTTTTTTTATATATGTGCTTTGTTTTCTTATATTGTTATGTACGTTGCCATTAAGTAAGACTTCAGCCTTTGTAGATGATTTTACCTCAGATCCTAATATTTCGACTTTATACTGGGATATACTGAACTCAGATGGTCTAACCTGGACTAATCCTGGACTAAGTTTTAGCTCTACTAACACATCCTCATTCCCTTACATAAAGTCAAAAAACTCTTTGATACCCAAATCTGATAAATATTATGAAATTAAGTTCCAATTTACTGGAACTGGCTCACCTTGGGGGGTAGGTGGATCTTTTACTGATAATGCACCTAACTATCCTACATACCTTGCTACAATCCCTGATTATCTCTCTTATAATATTGCATATTTTTTTGGTGAGAAATTACACTTTGTGACATCTTTGTGTCCATCTACTGTGTCGATTTGTCCTTATAGCTGGTGGTTTATATACCCGAACCAGACGCCTTCAAATACTTATTTTCCTCAAACTAACGTAGATACTAACCTCCACACTTTTTCCGTTTTAAGAAGCGATATATCTGAAAATACATATACCTATAAGGTATTTTTTGACTCAACTCAGATTTTAGAATCACAGCCAACTAACCGACTAATCAACAGTGTTTGGTTAGGTCACCCATCCGACCTAGGAGGGAATAAATCATGGCCAACGCTAAATATATATTCTGTCCGAACTTTGACTGATTACCCATCTATTTTCCCCTACGTTTCGCAGAAGGATACACGGTGGGCGAGCGAGGAATATGACAGCGCGAAGGATTGGGCTGGCCTGGAGAAGAGTGGAATAGATCGGTGGGGGTGTGCACTGACATCTGCGGTGATGATGTTACAGAATTACGGAGTAAAAGCAGAGGATGGCACAGAGATAGATCCAGCAAAGTTAAATACCTGGCTAATAAACCAAGGTGACGGATATATCGGCCCAGGACTGATCAACTGGATCGCGGTCGCGCGATACGCCAAAGACCGAGTACCGGGAGAAAAGGATTCGCTTGAGTATGTCCGCAGCTATCTACCTAGTGCCCCAATCCTCCCTGCAATCCTTGGCCTACCTGGTCACTTTGTTGTGGCACACGACGAGGATACGACAAGCTGGATCATTAACGACCCTGCCAGCGAAACGAGAAAGTCACTGCCAAAAACATCGACAGTAAAAAGTATCAACCGTTTGGTTCCATCGAGCACTGACTTGTCGTATATATTGCTGGTCAAGGACCCAAACATAGGAGTGACCCTGACACAGGGAGAGAGTACTCCCGTTGCTTTGACCTGGGATGAAGAGTATCTGGATGATGATGTGGAAGGCGGTGCTAAAGGGACTATCCTGAGTGCTTATGTACCTAAACCAAATACTGGAAAGTACCGGATTAGTTTGAATAATACTGATGTGACTGAACGCACGATAGAGATTTATCTATACGACCAAGACGGGGATGTAAAGAAGCAGAAAATAGCCATTGGTTCTGGCCAGCAAATATATGAAATCGACTTTGATAAAGTAGAGGTCGGTAATAGTGTGATAGCTGTGGCAGATACCGAAGCGCCAAAACTGAGCGCTAAAACTAACTTTACCGGTTGGTACAACAGCCCCCAAACTGCTTACTTTACCTATACAGACCCTAACCTGCGCGATGACTACCTAGATCCTAGTTGTTTGATAGATTCTGAGGGCAAGGATCAGACCTGTACCATCAGTCCGAGAGTATGTGATAAAGCCGGTAACTGCAACACTACCAAAGAGATATCAAACACAGCAAATATTGATCTGACTCCACCCAAAGCACCCAAATTGCTGTGGACCCATGATCTCTGGCAGACGATATGGACGACGTGGAGCCAGGTCAGAGACAGTGAGAAATATCGTATATATCTCGGGTCAAAGCCGAATGAGCTGAGCAAAGCGGGAGAAACGAGAAACGATTACTGGATAAGTCCGTTTATGAAACCAGGCAAGTATTACGTCGCAATTGCGGCCGTAGATAAAGCTGGTAACGAGAGCGCAAAGTCAAAGGTGATCACGGTCAATGTGATCAAACGGTGGATGTGGCGATAGTTTAGTGTGACAATAAAAATGCAACAGTAGAGCGAGTCATGGAGTCGAGGGAGACTGACTGAGAAAGTCTTAAAAAGTATCGTCTAGCATGCGCAAGTTGTCCTTTGACGAACAAATCTTTGATATTTTTGAGGGTGTCGAGAGTTTTTTGCGTGGTGACGTGATCGCGATCACGCCTGGTCAACGTAAATGATTTAGTATAGCGGGAGTTGTCGTAGTACTTGGAGATCAGAGCAAAAATCTCGGTGATAAAGCGGCCGTCGCGGATAGCGGATGAGGTGTTGCTACCCTCGTGGGTACGGAAACTACAAAGTGGTTTATGCACATAGACAAGATCTCCAAACTGGAGCAAACGAATCCAGTACTCAAAATCCGCAAACTGCGAAAAAGTACGGTCATACTCCCCTGCCTTTTTAACTAGTTTGGTGGGGTAGAGTACCGCAGTGGGCTCGCCGATCAAGTTTTCCCTCAAAGTAGTCAAAATCCAGTGGGCGTGATCCTTGCCGTTTACGATCGTATCTTTGTCACTAAATCCCATTTTTTTCTCTACCCTACCCTGCTCATCGATAAATTTGCGCTGGCAAGTGATGAGTGCAACAGAGGGGTGAGTACGTGCGGCCTCGACTAGCTCCTCAACACAGGTGGGCTCCAGTAGATCGTCGGAAGCGAGGAATTTGATGTAATCACCTTTGGCTTTGGTCACTATATAGTTCCATCCGCCGAGCATACCATGGTTATCCTCGGTCCGGATGATACGTAGTCGTTTATCTGAATATTTCTTGAGTAGCTGCGGAGTGTCGTCAGTACTCGCGTCATCGTGGACGATGATCTCGATATTTGTATACGTTTGCGTAAGCGCTGAGTCGATGGCCTGCCCCAAATATTCGGCACGGTTAAAGGTTGGGATAAGGATTGATACTAGCGGTCTAATGGTTCGAACCATCGAACTATTTTTACTTGACTTCATATTGTTTGACAAATGCCTCGGCACGATCGTAGTCGTCGGGCACGCCGATATCGATACAATGAGAGCCAGACAGTTCCACGGCGTAACTAAGGTGATCCTGGGCATAGAGATCCATAGCCTCACCAAAGAGTGGATGGTCACCGAGTTTCTGTTCGTATCCTCGCAGGAGCCTGGCGGCACGGACGGATAATTTGCCTATGGCCCAAGTCCACTTGGTTTTGGGCTTGGCCACTTTGACTTGGATGGATTGAATACGTGAGTTATGGTCGATGGCCACGCTATCAAACTTTTCCGGGGTACCGGTGTCAAAGAGACCCAAGACCAATTCCCCGCTCATCGTGTCGAGCTGGGAAAAACCATTCTTGGGGTACCAAATGGTGTCGGGGAGTCCGAAGTAGAGCTCGTCGTCCTCGCGTAAGAACTGCTCGGGGAGCACAATACCGTCGAGCAAACCCTGGCGCTCGCGTACCATGAAAATCAGGTTATTTTTGTAGGGAGATTTGTCAGCAAGATAGCGGATCAGATCGGCTTTGTCTTCGGCGGTATTGATAAAAATTTTGTCGATACCCGAAAGGAGCATGCGTTCAATGAGATACTCGATGACGGCACGACGGGCAACCGGGGCGAGTTCTTTGGAAAATCCGATGGGTTGGAGACGCAAACCTAGACCACCGGCTGGGATCGAACCGTATTTCATATGGTCGATTTTACCCTAATTATCTGGTCGGTGATATAAAGCAAATATGGAGTAGTGATAGCGACCGCGATAATACTGGCGTAAACGGGAGCATAGACACCAAAACGTGGATACATTGAGAGGGCGAGGACAATCTCGATCAGGGTAGTAGCCGAGGCAAAGGCTGATGTAATCTCTGGCCGGCCGCGAGAATCCAATACCGTGCTACAGAGCGGGGTCAAAACGAGGATGGCAAAATACCAAATAAGGATCTGTAATAGCGGATAGACTACTGCCACTAACTCGTTTAAACCTAACCACCACTGCAAAAAGCTCAACCCCCAGAGATAAAAGGCCGTGATCCCCAGGAGAGTCAAGCCTAGAATAGAAAACTGTAGACGGTAGTAGAGCGGGAGGATATCGGTTTTGGTCGCGCGAGCGGAGGCCGGATAAAAAGCGGTCGAGAGTTGAGCGACTCCACCGGCGAGTTTGGTGACTAGACCAGAGGCAATCATGTAGGCAGAGAGACTCGTAGCCGGGACGCTAGCTAAGAGATATTTGGCGTATTGAGATTGGACTTGACCCACGATTTTGCCGACCTGGTTCTTGAATCCAAAACTCAGGAGTGACCTGGCAATTGATGAGTCGTAGCGTCCGCCCTGAGGATGTGGGAAAAACTTGAGAGAAAAATAAACCAAAATCAGCAGAGTAAGTAAGTAACAAACCAGGCTGCCAAGGAGCAACTGCAGGACAGTGAGCCCGCTCCAAGCGAGGTAGGCAGAGAGGAGAGTGCTCCCTGTCCCGACGATAAAGGTCCGAGCATTGTAATAACCAAAGTGACCCTTGGCTTGGGGGAGCGTAGCATAGTGAGAGACTAAACTAGTCATGAGCGCGAGAGCAAAAACACAGAGGAGGATCAACGGCTGATTAGTGAAACGTGAAACAATTAACACAGCCAAGAGCCCACTAAAGATGCCCGTTATGATAAATAAATTGCTGGAGGTGGCCCAAATGCTTCGAAGCTTATCGGGCACGGCATATTCTCTGACAAGTGATCTAACCACCGCTTGGGGTAGACCAAGGTCTAGGGACGAAACTAAGACCAAGGTGGCGACGATGAGGCCGTACTGGGCAAATACTGCTAATCCGAGCGAACGAACGAGGATAGGGGTGCTTATCAAACTCGCGACGATGAGATAAAGATAACCGGCTAGATTCCAGGCAGTGGCACGAGCCAAGGAGTAATGCATGAGGCTATTTTAGCTTAAATACGACTTTATTTCGGTGTATACATGCTTGTTGGCACAGGCGAGGTGACCGTGAACTGGCTGGTCGTAGCGGTCGATCTCGCCGGTTAGGGAGGTAAAGACTCCCCCAGCTTCCTCGATAATAATCTTGGCGGCGGCAGAGTCGTGGGCTGAGAGACCTGGATAAACAACGGCCGAGAGCTCGCCTGCGGCAACCAGAGCATCCATGTATGCAACCGATACGAGATTGATGATCTTGCCTCCGTGCGAAGTCAATTGAGACAGGAGCGGAGTAAAAATATCTATATTGTCCTGCCAAAAAACCACTCCGATCGTCGTATCTTTGATCGACTGGGCCTTTGAGGGAGCGATAGAGTGACCATTCATCGTAGTGCCCTGCCCTTTGGCAGCTAGGTAAAGACGTGCCATAAAGGGATCGTGAATTATGCCTAAGACTGGCTCGCCGCCTACACAGAGAGCGAGGGTAAACGTCGAGACTGGAATGCCGTGCATAAAGGGAAAGGTGCCATCGATCGGGTCACATACCCAGACAAATTCGCGAGAACGAGAGAGATCGCTCCCCTCCTCTGCCAGGATGCTGTGCGTGGGAAACTCGCGATGGATAGTGTCGATGACTAGCTGATTGATTTGTTTATCGACTAGGGTAACTGGAGTGTGATCTGCTTTCCATTCTCGCTTTTGGCCCAGGACCAAGCTGTCTTTGATGATTGCGCCGGCAGCTTGACTTAAATTGGTGGCAATTGTGACGGCACGGGAGAGCTCAGTTGGAGTCAACTGCATTGATTGCACCTTTGACACTACCCATGGTCAGCTCGGCTTCGGCGGTAGGTACGATCCCAAAATCGCTGATTGGCCAGTATCTAAAAAAAGCACGTCCGACAATACCAGTTGAG
>DALYDJ010000017.1:0-4093 GCA_031973275.1 Candidatus Woesebacteria bacterium | reverse complement strand
CCCATCACTAAATATTGACCTGCGGGGACCTCGACCTCGAGTCCTTCGCGCATGAAGCGACCGGACAAGACAGCACCAGGATTGTTGATGTAGACCTCTTCCAATTTTTGGCCGTTCAGATAGACATACCCACCAGCGACTTTGACGGTGTCACCAGGGACACCAATAATGCGTTTGATAAAGTCCACTCGCTCATCTTGTGGGGAATGAAAAACCACAACGTCGCCCCGGTTGGGCTCGTGGATACGATAGGAGATCTTGTCGGTCAAGATATACTCGGCGTTGTGAAAATTGGGCTCCATGGACTGCCCATCTACTTGGTGGGGTTGGAAAAGAAAAATATAGACAACCGCAAAAATAGCTAAACTAACAACGATAGTTTCGAGGAAGTCGAGGAAAAATAGCCACAAGTTGCGTAAGATAAACATGAGTTAAGCTTACATGGCATGGTAAAATAGTGCAAGACCTAGGGGACGATTAGCTCAGTTGGTTAGAGCGCTTCATTCACATTGCAGAGGTCGCTGGTTCGAATCCAGCATCGTCCACAAACACTACTTGGCAATAGATAAGATTTTGGCTAGCGACGCCTCGGTTTCTTCTGGACTACCCTTGAGCTTGATCAGGATCTTGGTCTCGCGCTTAGAGCGAGTGAGTTTGACGGTCGAGAGTTTGCCCAGAGCTGCTGATAATTTTTTTTGTAGTGAGTTCGTTTCGTCATTGAGGATAAACTGAGGACGCCCACCTGTCTGGCTTGGTTTTTCGTTGAACTCTTTTTTTAACCGCCTCGCGATCTCCTCCGCGCGGCGGACCGAAGCCCCCTCTTTGAGAACCATTTTGTACGCCTCGATCATGAGACGAACATCGTCGATCGATGACAAGGCCCGAGCATGTCCCTCGGTGATCAAGCCGCCGATTAAGCCATCTTTGAGGGCATCGGGGAGATCGAGGAGCTTGAGAGTATTGCTGACATAGGCGGGAGACTTGGAAACTTTTTTGGCGATGTCGGCGTTTGCGAGATTGAACTCGTGCATGAGGCGGATAAAGGCCTTGCCACGCTCGATCGGGTTTAAGTCCGTGCGCTGGACGTTTTCGACAATTGCCATCTCGAGCATCCCCTTGGGAGTCGTCTCTTTGATTACCACCGGGACTTTTTTGAGACCAATGATTTTGCTAGCTCTCCACCGGCGCTCGCCAGCAATAATCTGATAACCAGCGGGAGTATGGGCAATGACCAAGGGCTCCAAGATACCGTGCTCTTTAATAGATTCAACGAGGTCAGTGACAGTATTAGCGAGGATGGTACCGCGAGGCTGGAGCGGATTGGGCTGAACCATGTCGATATCTAGCTCATGAATGTTGGATTGATCGCTCATAGATTAAAGATAGCACGTGAAACGAAGCGTGAAAAAGTGGGTCGGAAGCAGACAGAAATTTATTTTACAGCGACGAAAGATTTGCCGAGCTTGGTGAAAAATTTGACTACCCCATCTTTCATGGCAAAAAGAGTGTAGTCACGACCGGTACCTACCCCGACGCCGGCTCTGGTACGAGTCCCGACCTGACGGATGATGATCTGGCCTACTTTGACTGTTTGGCCACCAAACTTTTTGACACCACGGCGTTTACCTGGTCTGGGACTAGCTTGACGTGTGGCACCACCGGCTTTGACGTGGGACATATAAATTTCAAATCATAAATTCTCAAATTCTCAAATTTGGGAACTTATATCTTCTCCAGTATTGTTATATTGCGAACTACCGCTGCTCCAGGTTTGCTGTATGGAACAACCGAGATGCAATTGTAGCCGAGACTAGAGAGAGTGTCAATGGAAATAGTCGGAATTACTCGGTTATAGACATTAAAACTGGGAATTGACATGACAACCCGGCCTCCAACGGGCAAAGTTGCGAAAAAAGATTTGAAGGCACCGCGATAGAGCTTATCTAGCCCTTTGGCGATGTTTTTGATCTTTTCGAGGCTGCTTGGGTTGCGCTCATCGAGGAGTGGCCCCATGTAGGGCTCGGTGGCGATACAATCGACCGAGGCGAACGATTCGTGAAAGTGAGTGGCGTCGGCAACGGCAAGGGCGTAGGTGCGAGGAGTGAGCCCTGGAGTCGAGAGGATCCACTCGAGATTGGACTTGGTACCTGGAATGGCGTCTGGGTTGGTATCGCTACCGATCACATTACAACCGACCATCACGGCTTCGGATAAGACAGTGCCGGTACCACAAAAAGGGTCGGCGAGGGTCAGGCCAGTCTCCCCTTTAGTGGCTAAGTTGACCATAATCCTGGCTACTTTGGGTGGGAGCATCCCCCGTTTGATATCGCGGTAAGGCTTGGACCGGTCCCTTGAGACCCAGTCCTCAGCGTCATAGATCCAGACAGTCTTGGCGATTATCACGTCATCTCCTGACGGAATCAAATTGAGTTCTAGCACGTGCTGGTGTGAGAGCATGAGGAGCTCGTGGGGACCAGTCTCCATAGAGACGAAGCGGATCGAGCGCTCGACCTTGTCTTTGAGCTCATGAAAAACCGCCCTACCCAGATCGAGACTGGCGTAATCGGTTAAAGCGATGTTTTTTTGAGACTCACTAGAGATGAGCTCTACTAGTGTAGAGATGAGTTTTTTGGGGGTAACAACGCGTAGACTCCCAGCTACTTTTGTCGTCCCTCCGAGACGAGCGAGGGAGTTTAAGTCTAGCTCGGCGTCATAACTAGCGATATCTTTAGTGACCAAGGCAAACTCGCCTGGATACAAGTTGCGTAGCTCGAGAAGTGAGAGATCAGGAGTATTACCTAGAAAAAAATAGTGCATCGAAAATAGTATAGCTTACTTAGCGGCAGGTTTTTTGGCGGGAGGCTTTTTAGCTACAGCTTTTTTTGGAGCGACTTTGGTCACTACTTCTGGCTCGACGGCTTTAGCTTTTGGAGCGGATTTTTTGACTTCGGTGGTTTTCTTTGAACCAATGCCATTGATTTTGACCTGAGTGTATTTCTGGCGGTGACCGGTGTGTTTGCGGTAGCGAGATTTGGATTTGTATTTGAACACTTCGATCTTGTCACCTTTGACTTCTTCGATGACGTCGGCATAAACTTTCATCCCGGCCACGGTTGGAGCGCCGATTTCGACTTTGTCACCATCCACGACGAGTAGAACTTCTTCAAAAACAAACGATTTGCCGTCGGAGTCGAGTTTTTCTACCTCGATAATCTGACCTTCTTCGACTTTGTATTGTTTACCACCGGTTTTGATTACTGCGTATTTCATAGCTCAGGGGATTATATACCACCACCGCACCAGATGGCAATCCTTTGGTAGTGATTGGGATCTAGTCGATCTGGAGACGGATAGATTATCTGATCTCGATCAAGGTCTTGGTACGGTCGGCTCGCGCACATGAGGCGACAATCCCCAGGGTAATGGCGGTGGCCAGGATCGAGCTACCCCCATAGGAAATGAGAGGGAGTGTCACCCCCGTGACTGGAGCAACCCCGATATTCATCCCGATATTGATAAATGTCTGGAAGAATAACGAGCCAAAAATACCCAGATAAATCAAGCGCGAACTGGTGCTATCTGTATGGGTAGCTAAATAGAGGAGGCGACAAAGGAGCAAACCAAGGCAGGTGAGAACTAGTAAGCTACCAAACAATCCGAGCTCCTCTGCCAAAGAGGCAAAGATAAAGTCGGTGTGACGCTCGGGCAGGAATCGGAGATGAGATTGAGTGCCATGACCCAACCCTTTGCCGAGTACTCCACCAGATCCGACCGCAATAATGGATTGGATGACATTGTAGCCGGCACCGAGGGGATCACGGAAAGGATCGATAAAAGTCTCGATCCGCTTGAGCTGGTAGTCGTGGAGGACGTGAGGGAGATACTCAAACGCAAAAACAGAAAATCCCAGCCCGGCGGCAATTAAATAATATGACAAACCAGAGACAAAGATTTGGGAGAGCCAAATGGAGCTCACCGAGAGCGCGGTGCCAAGATCTGGCTGTTTGAAAATGAGTGCGACGGGCAAAGCAAAAAGTAGGAGATTGATCAAGAGATGTTTGAGGGTACGGGGAGGGAGTTTTTTTAGGAAAAA
>DALYDJ010000016.1:8950-12472 GCA_031973275.1 Candidatus Woesebacteria bacterium | reverse complement strand
TCACTACCCCGTCTTTATTGCCATCCAGAATCGCCAGAATAAAGCTCTGGTCACCGCCGGTGTCGCTAAAAGGATTAAAGCGCTTCATAGTGAGGTTTTGGAGATGGAGCTGGCTCTGTTCTTTTTGTTTTTGGAGCTCGGATTTGGTTACTCCCAACTGGCGCTCGTGCTCGGCCAAAGTATGTTGAATACCTTGGAGTGCGTTCATCAGAGTTTTGGGCTCGACTCCTTTAGTGAGCGAGTTGTAGTGGGTCCGTAATTTGCGCAACGACAAGAATAGAAATAGGTTTGTGAGCAAGGCCAAGACAGCGATACTCCCGACTACAATGATCTCTAGCGTAAATTGCATAAAATTATGATAGCATAGTTATATATGGCTTATCTCGAATTTGAGAGTGCACCTGCTTCTGTCAAAACGGGAGCGATTATTAAGATAGTCTCTCTATTTGGATTTGCCATCGTATTTGGTATTTTCTTTTTGGTGAGAGGACTTTTCTTTAAATCGAGAGTCAATCAAGTATCAGTGACTGATTCTTTTGGGAAACTTGAGTACAGCGTACCCTACAAAAACACCTTGTATGAGAGCTTTGGGTTTGTCCAAGAGCCCAAAGTGACGATGCCACTCAAGACCACCAACGGTTATGTCAATACGACTTTTTTGCTGGATTCGGGAGCGGTCGTCACTACCCTACCCCTGCAAGCAGCACAGGATACAGGAGCCGATTTGGCTCAGGCCAAGCGGATAACCCTCCAAGGATTCTCGGGTGTACCGGCGTTTGCCTATCTTTCCAAGGTGACGATCAAAATCGGTAATACGGAATATGAACTCCCTGCTACTTTTACCGAATCCAACTCAACTACCTACATCTTGGGTCGCAAAGGACTGTTTGATGACTTTACCATTAACTTTAATCACGAAGAAAGAATGATTACAATCAGTAAAAGGAGTTAAGAGCGTATGAACGAAAATATTTACGACCGAATCCAGCAATCCCTCACCTGGAAAAGAATTATTTCATTTAACTTGGTTTTGTTTTTAGTTTTGATTGTTCCTATCTCGATCCAGCTGGCCAAGCAAAATACCGAATTCCGTTCAGGTGCAGCCGGAGAGGTTGAGCCGGCCGCCATCATCCCCCCAGCTAACTACCCAGTCAACCCGCCAAGCATAGATCGCGTAAGTACTTTCTTTGGCAAAACCGGCGATACGATCGTGATCCTAGGAGCCAATTTTGGTGATTACCAATGGGAGAGCAAGGTGTTTGTGGGCAATACAGAGGCGCCAAAAGATGCGGTCGTTCGGTGGAGCAATAACGTGATCGAGGTCAAAATACCCGACGGGGCTAGGACCGGACAGGTATGGATCAACTCCAATAGTCGCGAGGCCAAATGGGAAGGATCACTCCTACTATACGATGTAGCGCGGGCTGCCCAAATCGGGATGCAAAAAGTGAGCGCGACGACGGGCAAAGTATATACCGTCAATGCTAGCGGGGTCGTGCGAGGGATGATTGAGTTGGCGTATGTGAGTGAGCCACTTGTGATTGGGCCACTGAATGGATTAACGATTACTGGTCAGACCCAAAGCACTGATAGTCTAGGGAAAAAAATGAAGATTACCTTTGAGACTGCTCCATTACAGAGCACTAAAACAGAGTTGCTTGATTACAGCTATCCAGGCCTAGGGACGATCGAAATCATTCGCGCCGAAGTATTTGATGCAAGCGGCAAGCTACTGCCAATCTTCTCTAATCCACTCGCGATTAAGGTAACACCTTAAATAGACCCAAGATTCCGCCAAGCACCAGTCGGTACCAACCAAAAACCCTGAGTGTGTGGGTACCCAAGTAAGAAATGAACCACTTGACCACAATGTAACCGGAAATCAAGGATACAACTGTCCCGAGGATGATTAAGCTCCAGCCGTTACCAGTACTAAACAGTAGCTCTCGATTTTGGATTAGATCAACCATGGTTGCGGAAAAAATGGTGGGGAGGGAGAGCAAAAAGGTATATTTGGCCGCCTCGGTGCGCTTGTATCCCAGAAGCATCATGATGACAATAATCGATCCAGAACGAGAAACTCCAGGTATAACTGAGGTGGCTTGGGCTAGCCCAATCAGGAGTGCGTCTTTGGTAGTTACATCCTGACATTTTTTAACCAAATTGGTGATACGCGATTCGAGGACTAGGAAGATTACACCCATGCCGACAAAGACACTCAACATCAGCCAATCAGATTCAAAAAATACATCTTTGATAATCTTGTGGAGCACAAATCCAACTACGGCGGTGGGAATAAAAGAATAAATAATATTTACGATGAGCTTGCGGTCGCGGATGAGAGTTTGAAAGTAGATAAAGAGGAGAGCAATGACTGCACCACTCTGGATGACGACTTCGAATAACTTGAGAAAATTGCTAGACTCAAGCGCAAGCAAGCGCGAAGTGAGAATGAGGTGAAAAGTGGAAGAGATAGGGAGAAACTCAGTCAACCCCTCTACGACCCCCAAGATTAATACTTGCAAAATATTCATACGAACAGTTTACTTTTTTAGATCACGCTTGAGTTCTTTATACCAATCAGAGAGCGCTTGCCCGATTACATCTTTGGCCCCCAAACCGATTGCCAACCCAAAACCTAGGGCAAGCATGGCGACAAAGCCGATGAAGAGAATGTTGATGAACGCAGTGGCGATTTTGAGTTCGGAAAAGGCAGCGAGGGTGGCAATGGTTACAACAGTGTAACTGGCGATCTTGCCCATGAGTCGGGAAGTTTTTAAGTCGACGGTTGCGAGAGCTCCCTTTACAACCCCTTCGACCAGACCGGCCAAAAGAACACCAATGGCCATCACAATCACGGCAGAGACTACATTGGGAATATAGCCCAGGACACCGCCCAGGACATTAGAGACAGTAGTCAGACCTAGGATGTTGGTAGCCGCAATGAAGAAGGTAAGAACTATTAGCCACTTTAGAATACTCCCGATCACCTCTTCGACTTTGTCGGTAACTTCCGCTTTAATCAGAAAAGCTTTAAATTTGGAATCTTTAATCAGAGTTTCGAAGCGGAGCATTTGCAAACTCTTGATCGTAATCGCTTTTACCCAGTTACCCAAAAGGATACCGGCAGAGGCGACGACGATGGCTCCCAAGATATGGGGAAACAAAGTCAAAATAGAAGTAGTGGTGCTGTACCAGACAGCAGCGAGGGCACTTTGCCAGGCCATGATATCCATAATTAACTCCTCTCCACCTTTGGCGGATTAAATGCTTTGATAACTGTCTTGATCGTCAGATAAATGGGCATTGCGAGGATAGCACCAGTCACCCCTCCGAGAGTAAAGCCAACAAGGAGAACGAGAATTGTCACGAGTGGCTCGGTGCCGGTAGCTGATTCCATAATTTTGGGGACAATCCAGTTGTTTTCTAGCTGTTGAATAACAATACTCAAAATGAGCGCGCCGAGGGCGACATATGGGGAGACAGTGAGACCGATCAAAATGGCGGGAATGGCGGCGATGG
>DALYDJ010000016.1:0-8940 GCA_031973275.1 Candidatus Woesebacteria bacterium | reverse complement strand
CGGCAATCACAGCCAGGGGCAGAGCGTAGGGTACGCCCAGCACATATAGACCGACGTAGGTCATGAGTCCAATAATGGCCATCAAGAATAATTCACCTCTAACCCAACCACCGACTTGACGTTCGACAGCGATCACAAGCGCTTCGGCTCGTGACTCGGCGTCGTGGTTGTCAAAAAATCTGAGGAGATATTTGTGGAGATGAGGTCGCTCTAAAACTAAATAGTAAGACATAAAGAACAAAGCTAAGATGTTCATAATGTTGGAGAAGGCACCGGCGGCAATTTTGAGCAGATTGGATGGTACAGAGCTCAAATAGTTACCGACAACATTGGGGTCAAAACGGGCGTTAAAAATGTCTTCTAAATTGTGCATATAGGTCGGGAGAATCAGGGTCAAGTCTTTGGTCTGCTGGACTACGGCCGGGACAAGCGAGGCGATCACAGTAGAGATGAGAGCAATTAACCCAAAATAGATAAAAAGCATAACGAGAATGGTCGGGATCTTAACTTTTTTGGTGAGCTTGATGATGGGATTGACGGCGGTCATTAAAATAAACGCAATAAAGAGAAGAACAATAATGCTGCGCACCTGATAGACAAACCAGAGCAGTAAAAACGTTGAAAAGGTAAAGATAATTGTTTTTTGTGAGATCTCGACTTTTTTTACTTCCATGATTTAGTCCTCTACTATAGTAGTATCATACCATTCTATACTTTTCACCTTGTTAAACCAAGTAAGTTGGCGTTTGACGTAGGCCATTTCGTCTCCCACCCAGCTTTCTACCAGTTGATCGTAAGACAAGTTGCCATTTAGGTGGCTAATAATGCTCCGGTAGCCGATGGCGGTCATAGACTTCAAGCTTGGGTTGTAGTCTCTGAGGAGTTTTTTGGTTTCTTGGATTGCCCCATCTCCGAGGCGAGAAAGAACTCGCTCGGTAATTTTTTTGCGTTGAACCCCAGCAGCAAAATATTTAAGTCCAATTATTTTAGCTTCGATGCTTTGGTTGATGGGAGAAGGAACAATCTTGCTTGAGGCGATCTCAATGGCACGAACTAAGCGACGAGGGTTGTTGGCGTCGCTATTGTTCATAGAGGACAGTTTGGAAGGATCTAACTCCCTGAGTTTTGATTGTAAGGCGAGTACAGAAAGCGTACTGAGCTCGTCTCGAAGGGAGTGATTGATGGGGATACTCATCGTCTTAATACCGTCCGTAATAGCTTTGACATAGAGACCAGTCCCCCCTACCACAATGACCTGTTTATTATCTAGCCAAGCTTGGTTGATATGGCTAATCACAGTGTCATGCCAAACGGAAACCGAACAATCCTCATCGGGATTTACGATATCGATACCATAAAATAAAAGATCTTTGGGATGATCTTTGCCTGTCACGATATCCATGCCCCGATAAACTTGGCGGGAGTCGGCCGAAACGAGAATGCTTGGTGTTTTTTGAGATTCTTCGATTGCCCTCTTCGTCTTACCGGTAGCAGTCGACCCGACTATGCAGAGTAGCTGGTTCATATTTATTCAACCGAAATTAGGCCACGTTTGAGGATTGCATGGTAGCTGTTCAAAAGAAGTAGGAGTGAAATACCTAAGTAAACCAGGCAGAGGATAAATGGCCAAAAAAGATTTGATAAAGGTACAGGACTACCGGAAATAATCGATCGCATGGCCTCAAAAACATGGCTAACCGGTACCCAGCGAGCGACATGTTGCGCCCATAACGGCAAAACAGAAACCGGATAAAAAACACCGGCAAATGGAGAGACGATAGCCATCGACATCCATGCCAGTGTCTGGATTTTGGTACCATAGCGCATGATCAAACTAGCAATCAAGAAACCAAATACCCAGCCAAACATAATGAGTAAGCCAGCCCAAGGGAGGAGCAAAATCCCAAACGTATAAATATTTGAGGCGTAGAGAACAATGGCGATCACCGAGGCGAAGGCAAAGGAAATCGAGGATTTGAATATTCCTACCAGCATGAGTGTAATTACCCATTCTGAAAAGAGAATGGGGGTGGCAAACAAATTGACCAGATTCCTATTCCACAAATCTTCCAGGAGACTAACGGTAATCTCGTATTGACCACGCCATGGGAAAATCCAAAGAATAATGCCCCCTAGCAAGGCCAGGATGATCGTATTGCTGCCAGTGCCGGTAGAGACGATATAGCGACTAGTCAGCCCCCATAGCAACAAATCAATGAAAGGCCAAAAAAGCATATCTGTTAAGCGATCATAGGTATGAATCAGGTTGTAGTAATAACGGAGAAATATCCCCCAAATGCGATAAAGTTTCATTTGGCCCTCGCTATTTTCATAAAATAATCTTCGAGGTTTGGTTTGTCGATAGAAATCTCGGTGTAGCCAATATTTTTCTTGGTGATTTCGTATAAAAATAAAGGTAATAAAGTTTCTTTGATGGTAATTGTGTATTGCTTGTCATCAACTACCGATTCAAGTTTGCGCAGGGCAATAAGTTTATCTAATTCAAGTGATTTTTTGGTGACCCTAAGACGCAAGTGAGAAAACTCGATTTTTTTGGCGAGGTTGGCTGGGGTATCATTGCCGACAATGAGGCCATCTTTGAGAATAATGACTCTGTCACATAACCCTTCGACTTCTGACATGTTGTGAGAGGTCAAGATAATACTTTTGTTGTAGGTTTTGCGCTGATTAGCAAAAAACTCGCGGATATAGGCGGCCACTTCTGGGTCGAGACTAGCTGTGGGCTCGTCTAGTAATAACAAACCGGGAAAGTTGATCATCGAACGAGCGAGATTGACTCTTGTTTTTTGTCCGGCAGAGAGCGCAGAGACTGGTTGATTCCATTGTTTGTCGAGACGGAACAATTCCTTGATTTGGTTTAACCTTTTTCGACGATCGGGAATATTGTAGAGATAAGCTGACCAAGTCAAGTTTTCTTTGACTGAGAGACGCCAAGGTAGGTCGACATAGGTCGAAGAAAAATTCACCTGTTCGAGAATCTCTGACTTGTGTGTTGAGAGATCCTTGCCAAAAACAGAAATACTGCCACTCGTAGGGGTGAGGACCCCGAGAAGCATCTGCAGAGTCGTAGTTTTGCCGGCACCATTGGGGCCGAGGATACCAAGGATTTCCCCTTCTTTCATGGCAAAAGTTAACCCTTTGATGACAGGAGATTTCTTGAATGTTTTCTTTAGATCAGTTACCTCGAGTATAGACATTCTATGATTGTATCACACTAGATCAGGAGGAAGCGGATGAGTAGGACAGGAGCGAGCGATGCCAGAACCACATAGCGAGTTTGAGTTGGACAAGCGCCATCACCGCAAAGCCTGCGAGATACCACGGGTTAAATAATCCGAAAATGATCCGGGCGGGAATTGTAGCCATGAGCGCAAATGGGAAAATGTAAGTCAGAATCCCTGCCCCGTATTTGCCGTAAATTTCGATAGGCATCGAGGCCATTTTTTCCAGATCCCTGTAGAGCATGATTGTATTATCTACTTCAAGATACCGTACTCCCACCCCGATAATGAAAATGTGCCATGAGAGAATCATGATCTCTGCGATCAAAACGATAAGTATTAGAAGTAAAATGCTTGTGAGAGTGATGGGGAAACCAGTACCAATCCAGGCCCAAACTACAATCCCGAGGTAAGGCAAAAATAGAACTAAATCAAGTGGGTCGGTATAGGAGAAGAGACTATAAAACAATTCGGATAGTGGGTTGAGAAGGTAAAAATCAAAAGTACCGTCCACGACTTTTTGGCGGAAGATATAGATCCCGCGCATAAATAGCTGGGTGAGAGAACTGAGTAGATTAAAAAGTGCGAGGATAAACACTGCCTGAGTCAAGTTGTATCCAGCGATTAGTTTGGCCTTTTCCAGGATGACCCAAATAAAGAGAAAGGCAGTGCCTAGCCGGAACAATTTGCCAAAAATAAAGAGCGCAGCGGCACCACGGGAGTTGGCGATCTGACTCTGGAATTGTTGCGCTGTGAGCTGGGACCAAACGCGAACATATGCTTTGAGATGATTTAATTGCATATATCAACGGCCCTCGGCTTCATATGATGTAATGCCTTTTTTCCACACAAATTTGGCGAGTAACCCGAGTATTAAGACCCAGATCAAGCTAGCCCCAAGATGTGACATTGAGAATGGGTCGGTACCCAAATATGCTTTGAGTGGCACGTAGAGCAGGTACGGGAATGGGGTGTAGTAAAGAAAATTTTGCCACATAGCAGGGAGCATATCTAGAGGAAACAGAGCACCGGTCGCAAACTCCATGATAACCATGAGCAGGAATCGTGGTGCCCAAATATCACGAGACCAAAAAGCGAGTGAACCAAAAATGATGTTGATGTAAAAGTAGATCAGTATAGCCAACAGCGTACTGCATGCGGCGTAGAGTAAAAAAAGCGGATTGGATTGGAGGAAAATGGGGGGGTGAAAGATAAAATAGATAAGTGGTAGCTCGATAAACATAAATCCAAGGTTGAAAAGTTTGTCGGCCAAGTCCCTGATAAAGAAAAAACTAAAAATGTGGATTGGGCGCATGAGCGGAATCGTGAGGGCGCCGGTGTTGATCATGAAGCCTAGATCGATAGTACGAGAACCCATGACCAGCGAACGGAGAATAGTGGTACCAAAGAGATAGGTCATGATGGCGGCGAATGAATAACCATAAATATCTCCTCCCTGACCCAAAACTGATTTCCAGATGAAAAATGGGATAAGGAATACAAAAACTTGCCTTACTCTCCACATAACCATGTTGAGGCGATAGGCGAATATTTCTTGGAGAGTGATCGTAAATAGTGAAAAATATTTTTTCATATTATTTGGGCACCCATAGGGTCTGACCTTCCCTTCGGGTTGGGCTCTTCCTTCAAGGTCAGACCCTCTCTGTTTAATTAGTTCTTACTATCTCCAGAAAAGACCGACCTGATCACGTCTTCGATTTCAACTTCTTTGATATTGATGTCGACAACGGTGGGATCTTTGAGGAGCTCTGAGGCTTTTTCCGCGACCTTGGCACGGAGAACTTTGTGGGTAGTTGTACCGGACCGCGTAATGACTTCGATTATTTTGTGTTTGCTAAATTTGGCGATCACCTCAGAGAGCAAACCGTCATAGAGGATACTACCCTGATCGATGATAATGACCCGTTTACAGAGCTCTTTGACATCGTCCATATAGTGACTAGTTAGGATAATCGAACCATCACTTTCTTTATTGTATTCTTTGAGGAACTGACGCATAGACTGTTGCATGACCACATCAAGCCCGATGGTGGGCTCGTCTAAGAATAAAATTTTGGGGGAATGAATCAGGGCTGCGACTAGCTCGGCTTTCATACGTTGACCAAGCGATAGCTTGCGAACCTGGACATTTAAGACGTCAGTGATTTCCAACATTTGAACTAATTTGTCCAAGGTCTTTTTGTAGATTGCTGAATCTAGACCATAGATTTCCTTGGCGAGATTAAATGACTCGATGGCAGGGAGATCCCACCACAACTGATTCTTCTGTCCCATGACGAGAGAGATTTGGCTCAAGAAATCGTACTGTCTTTTCCAGGGGTTATGACCGATGACTTGCACACTACCACTAGTTGGATAAAGTAAACCAGAAAGCATTTTGAGGGTCGTAGTTTTGCCGGCGCCGTTGGGGCCGATAAAGCCTACTAACTCCCCTTCATCAATGACAAAGGAGACATCTTTGACCGCAACTTTTTCTTCGTAGACTGGATTAAAGAGATCTTTGACGGAGCCCGAGAGTCCGGTTCTTTTCTTCTGGACAGAGTAGACCTTTCTCAGGTTATCGGCGATGATTGTGTGCATAGAATTATTTTAGCACCCATCAGATCTTGGGGGACTACCAGATAATTTTGCGCAGCGGCTTGGCGGCCTTGAAGTTGACGACATGGTGAGATTTGACCGTGACCCGTTTGTCACTTTTGCCAAATGGAACTACGTCCTTGGGGCCGACTTTACCAATAGATAGTGTGCCAACTCCGGACAAAACAACTTTGTCACCCTTTTTGAGGGTCTTGATGATTTCATCAAGGAAGGTATCGATAGCATCCTTGGCTGTTTTTTTGGTCATGTGAGCAGATTTGGCAATAATATCGTAGTAGTCGGATTTTTTCATAGTTCCTCCATTAATAAATAATTATTTAGCAACCTGCTGGGCCCTAGTCTCACGGATCACAGTGACCGTCACGGTACCTGGATAGGTCAACTTGGCTTTGATTTCGTCCCGGATATCGCTCGCAAGTCTGACGGCTTCGTCATCAGTTGCTTTGCCTGGGTCTACCATTACGCGGACTTCCCGACCAGCTGAGATAGCATAAGCTTCGGTTACGCCTGGCTTGCTCATAGCGATGTCTTCTATAGCTTTCAAGCGCTTGACGTACTCGGCGACGTTCTCGTAGCGAGCACCTGGGCGTGAACCGGAGATGGCGTCAGAGATATAAACCAAGATGGCTTCTTTGCTCGTAAACTCGACATCTTCGTGATGCTGAGCCACACAGTCGACCACGGCTTTGGGCATGTTGTATTTCTCTAGGAGCTTGACGCCGAGCTCGACGTGACTACCCTCTTCATCAGTGACAATTTTGCCGATATCGTGGAAAAGACAGCCGAGGCGGACAATGTCGACGTTGGCGTGCGTCTCAGCCGCCAAGTTCATGCCGATACGGGTTTCTTCGAGGGTATGAGCCAGCATGTTTTGGCCATAACTAGAACGGAACTTGAACCGACCGAGCATGGCGATCAGGTCGGTGGGGAGATTGTATGCCCCGACCATATGGCAGAGTTTTTTCCCTTCTTCAAACATGATTTTTTCGATATCATGGCGTGCTTTGGCCACATATTCCTCGATCCGAGTGGGCTGGATACGACCATCTTTGATCAGTCTCTCGAGAGCAACCCGAGCTACCTCACGACGTACTCCGTCGTAGCAGGACAACCTAACCTCACCGGGTGTCTCGTCCATGTCGATATCAACACCAGTGACTTTTTCGAAAGTACGAATGTTGCGACCTTCTTTGCCGATAATCCGGCCCTTGACGTCGTCATCCGCGATCTTGACAGTTGAGATGGTAAACTCGGCCACGTACTCTGTCGAGCCATGATACATAGCGTCGATTAGCATGCCTTGAGCTTTTTCTTCGACCGATTCCTTGATCTCGTCTTCGGCTATGCGGATGCGCTCGGCTACATCGCGGGCGAGTTTTTTGTCTACGGCAGAGAGGAGGACTTCCTTGGCTTTTTCTTTGGTAAGCCCCCCGATTTTCTCTAGCTTTTCGACCTGCTTGGCGCGGAGCTCGGTGATTTCTAGTTTGGTGGCTTCGATTTGGGCTAGGCGATCTTTGATGTCGTTGTCTTTCTTGGCTAGCTCGTGCTCTTTTGAAGCAATAGCATCTTCGGCACGCTTGAGCTTGTCTTCTTGGTTCTTGAGTGTGCTCTGGAGTGCTTGCATTTCGACTCTGGCTGTTTCGCGGATCTTGTCGGCTTGCTCCCTAGCAAAGGCCAAAACCTCTTTGGCGGTACTTTCGGCTTGCTTTAAGATCTCGGGGTTCTCCAGAGCAGCTTTGGCCTTTTTCGGCTCGGTGGATTTGGCTGGTTCGACCTTGGCTGGCTTGACTGCGACCGTGGCCTTTTTGGCTTTGTTGAATGTTGCGAGTAATGACTTGAGTAATATGCTCATATAAATCTCCTAAAAACTGTTATTCCTTTTCAAAGAAAAAACACTACCAAAACCCAAAAACGACTTATTTACGCGTGGTGGACTTGAGGCATTGAATATAAGTTGATCATGTTTGTATTTTTATAATATCTTTCTTAAAAAGGTAGTCTCATTCTACTCTGATTGCCAGCTTTTGACAACCTCTTTGATCTTGTCCCAGGCATAACCCTGCCGGGAGAGATAAGCATAGATTTTTTGCTCCTCATCCCGCTCTAGTGTCCGCTTGACCCCAAGTTTTTTGTCTAAAATGCGAGCGATAGTGTCTGACTCGTCAACTGATCCTGCCATAGCCTGCGCGATGATGTCGCTAGGTACTCCTTTGGCCAGGAGTTCTTGCTTTAGCATACGAGAAGAGCGAGGTCTATGAGCATTACGAGACTCGATGAACCAGCGGGCGAAGGAGAGATCGTCGAGATATCCCTTTTCGTTTAACTTGGCAATCAGAAGATCTTGCTTGGCTTTGTCCCTTACCTCATATTTGTAAAGCCTATCTCTAACTTCTTTGACGGTGCGTGGACGGTAGGAAAGGAAGTTGAGGAGTTTGGCATAGATGTACTCAGACTCGTCGTTGTCTTTCAAAGCTTCTATTTGGGAATCACTTAACTCTAAACCTTTTTTAAGACCGTGTTTACCCACTTCATCGATTGAAAGTGCAAAAGCAAATTCACCATCCAAGTAGAGATTGACCCTGTTAGGGTTTTTCTTGCCTTGAACTAGGCGTGTAATCACTGGCATACTTTAACAGTAACACAGTGTCACTGTGCCACGGTGTCACCAGCTTTCTCGGCGGCGCGGATTTGGTCCCAGATCTCTTTTTCGATTTTTTTCATTAGATCGGGCTTTTCCTCGAGCAGAGCTTTGGTAGCTTCCCTACCTTGGGCCAGCATGGTCCCGTCATACTTGAAGAAGGAGCCGGACTTTTCAATAATGCCTTTTTCTACCGCTACATCTAGTACTCCGCCTGAGCGAGAGATACCACTCGCAGTCATATCAAACTCCGCTACCTTGAAGGGAGGTGAGACTTTGTTTTTGACAATCTTGGCCCGGTGATGGGAACCGATAATGACATCCCCTTCCGTGATGTTGCCGACTTTGCGCATATCTATCCGGACTGAGGAATAAAATTTGAGAGCCTGGCCACCTGCGGTAGTTTCTGGATTGCCAAACATGACCCCAATTTTCATACGG
>DALYDJ010000015.1:352-12705 GCA_031973275.1 Candidatus Woesebacteria bacterium | reverse complement strand
CCCCAGTACCAGTGGACATAGTAGCCCTGACTGGCTTGTCTTGAAAGAATTCGATTGGGTTATTTGGAAGTGACGGATCATTAATCAACTCTTGAGCGTTACTAAGATTATTCCCTACGGTATTACCTGCGTATGCCCCAATTCCTGCTCCTACTAATCCACACACTGGCGAGGCCAGCATAAGGATTCCTGTAGCTGCACATGCCCCAACTCCAGTCATACCCCCAACCAAAGCCCCAGTACCAGTGGACATAGTAGCCCTGACTGGCTTGTCTTGAAAGAATTCGATGGGAGTTTGAGGGAGTTGTGTTGAAAGTGGTTTAATTCCGCCTTGCACAGACCCACCGAGAGTAAAGTCGTACATGTAACGAACACCTGTTCCGGGTTTTCCGCCAGAGGTATTTAGTGCTCCACCAACTGTCAAGAAGTCTTTGTCGACGAGGCCGTACTTATCTGTGCCTTGAATTGGAGTACAAACATCGCTGGAAGCTGTGTTGTTCATGGATACTTCACATTCATTTTTGGTACAGAAATCCTTGGTACAATCTTTGCCTTTATTGGCTGTCAAACTTGGCTTGGTAATGATAGATTGCGGACCGTTTTGAACTGGCGTAATCACCGCAACCGGTTTCGCTTGGCAGGTAAGAGTGGTTAAGTCAAAAAGGCTATTGGGTCCACACTTTTCGCTTTTAGACGCTACAAATTCGTCTTTTGATTGCCAGACTCCGTTGTTACAAAAACTAGACCCGCCCTGTACTGTTGAATCTGCATACCAGGAGTTGTTTGCCCAACAGTTGTTGGCTACACCATTTTCTACCACCTGATCAGGCCTAACAATATAGTGAACAGCATCCCCCTTGCCACACTCGACAACTTGATCTCCCCAAACACCAGCGCCCGCCTTCCCATCTGAACGAGAACCTCCACACTGAACACAATATCTAATGTCAGTACCCTCAACCCCACCTCCGGTTTGAGCCCACTGGCTACCACCTATGCCAGAATTGGCTCCAGGACACGATTGAGAAAAGACGGTAGTTGCAGGTTGAGAGACAGCTGGAGTAGGACTAGATGTGCGCGCGATAATGTCACTATTAAATATTTCTGTCGGGTTATTGTTTTCATCGATAGTAAAGTATCTTTTTTCCAAAACTGATCCTTTGTCGTTTAAGGTAGTATTGGTGGTAAAAACAGATTTTTCTCCGGCATCGTTAGTTCTAATGTCTTTTGTAAACGACTTGGTTATGCCTTCGTCAGAAGTTTGTTCGTCAGTTCGTCTATTCACAATTTCCTTGCCATTTTCATCCTTTACTACGGTCTCTGTTACTGTTACCCCTGACCCAGAAGTTTTAGTAGAAGTAATAATGGTCCTGTCTTCTTTGTTCTCTTTATACTTAACAGTTAATTTTCCGTCTTCATCTTTAGTAGTTTCTATCTTTCCAGAAATTTGGATAGGATCACTACTCCAACAGTCACCAGTTCGACCTCCGATACAATTGACTGTTGGTTTAACTAAAGTAAAGTATTCAACCGGACTGACGCCATATCGGATATAGAAATAACTAGTAAAAATGGCAAGGCTTCCGAGTAAGACTCCAATGAGAGTAACTATTTTTTTACTAGATTTGGATTTGCGATAGTTTCTCTTAATCATACGGGTTAGTTCTCCAAAATAATTGTAGTTACGTCCATGACCGGAGGTCTCGTGGATTCCGCTGGGGGGTTTACGTATCCGTTAACCACAACTTTTTCGCCCACAAGACTGTCAATCCCAGAAACATTTGAGAGAATGATTGCCAAACCAGTATCGGTTGTAAGTAGATAAGTACCATCTTGTCCAACTGGAGAGTCTTTAATTAGTAGACCCGTCAGCATTGTGTTGCCATATTGAATTGAGGATGTGTCTACGAGATTAATCCCGATGCCCTGTTCTGGAATAGAGCCGTATAGAAACAGTCCAAGCCCAATCATTAATACAATACTTGAGAGAGAGATAATTTTTTTATTTTTTACACTAACTAGTTTTGTGTTCATGGTATAAATGTGACACAAAAAAGCCCCTTGTGCAAGGGGCTTTTAAGTTTTTGCTTATAAACCAGATTACATCATCCCACCCATGCCGGACATATCCGGAGTGGAAGCAGATTTTTTGTCTTCTTTGACGTCGGTAACTAGACACTCGGTGGTTAAGACCATGCTAGCAACAGATGCTGCATTCTGGAGTGCGTGGCGCGTGACTTTGACGGGGTCGAGGACGCCCATCACAATCATGTCGCCAAACTCGAGCGTGGCGGCATTCCAGCCGTAACTAGAGTTTTTGTTCTCGAGGACTTTTTTGACTACCCAGCCATCGTCGGCTCCACTATTTTTGGCGAGCCAGCGAAGTGGTTGCTCGAGGACTGATTTGACGATTTTGATCCCGACGGCTTCATCCTCGTTCTCAAATGATAGCTTGTCGAGAACCGAGGAGGCCCGAAGGAGAGCGACACCACCACCGGCGACAATCCCCTCTTCGATCGCGGCTTTGGTGGCCCCGACTGCATCTTTGACCCTCTCTTGGATCTCTTTCATCTCCACTTCTGAAGCGGCACCGACTTTGATAACGGCAACACCACCAGTAAGCTTGGCTAGACGCTCGACGATTTTCTCTTTGTCAAAATCGCTCTTGGTAGCAACGGCTTCGCTCCTCAGTTGATTGACGCGAGCTTCGAGCGATTTTTTGTCGCCTTTACCACCAACTATTTTGGTTTCGTCTTTGCTGGCGACTACCTTGTCGGCCCGCCCTAGATCTTCGACTTTGACTGAGTCGAGCTTGCGACCCAGATCACTCGAGATAACAGTAGCGCCAGTCAGAATCGCAATGTCTTCTAACATGGCCTTGCGTCGATCACCAAATCCGGGAGCTTTGACTGCCAAGATATTAAAGGTACCCCTCATTTTGTTGACGACCAAAGTGGCAAGTGCTTCGCCCTCGACATCGTCGGCAATAATAACTAAGTTTTTGCTTACTTTGACGAATGACTCGAGGAAAGGCACCATTTCTTGGATGGAGCTGACTTTTTGGTCGGTCACCAGGATATATGGATTGTCCATGACAGACTCCATATGATCAGAATCAGTGACGAAGTAGGCGGAGACGTATCCCTTGTCGAAAGCCATACCATCTTTGTGCTCGATTTCGATTTCGAAACCCTTGCTCTCTTCGACCTCAACTACCCCGTCTTTACCGACGAGACTCAAAGCTTCGGCAATTTTTTTGCCGACACTTTCGTTTTGGGCAGAGATGGTCGCGACTTTGACCCAGTCCTCTTTTTTGACGTCAGTTTTGACTTTTTTGAGCTCAGCTACGACTGCCTCGACGGCACGATCGATACCCTTTTTCATCATCATCGGGTTACTGCCCGCAGTGACATTTTTCATGCCAGCGGAGACTAGTTGTTGGGCTAGGAGTGTAGCGGTAGTAGTACCGTCGCCGGCGGCGTCGTTGGTTTTGCTGGCGGCTTCTTTGACGAGCTGGGCGCCCATGTTTTCAAAGGCATCTTCAAGCTCGATCTCTTTGGCGACGCTTACACCGTCGTGAATGATATTGGGGGCTCCCCATTTTTTGTCGATCGCGACATTGCGACCTCGTGGACCGAGAGTGGTGACCACTGCGGCGGCCAATTTGTTGACGCCTGAGAGTAATTTTTGGCGGGCGTCGTCACCGTAAATGATTTGTTTAGCGGTCATAAAATTCTCCTTTTATTTAATTACTGCGAGTATATCTTCGAACTGAAGGAATTGGTATTCTACTCCAGACATTTTGACGTCGTTCCCGCCCCATTTTTTGTAAACGACTTGATCTCCTACTTTGACGGGTGAGCTAACCTCGGCACCATCTTTGTGGGTAGAGGCTCCCACGGCAATCACGGTCCCAGCTTGAGGCTTGTCACCGGCGTTGTCAGGCAAGTAAATACCACCCGGGGTTTGAGTTTGTTTTTGACTTGGCTCGACTAAAACGTAGCCAGGCATGGGGGTTAATTTTTTTGGATCTAGTTGCATAGCTCCTCCTTTAAACTAAATAATTAGCAGTTAAATGATTCGAGTGCTATATTAGCTTAGTCGGAGGAAGATTGTCAATGGTTAGACAAGCTCACCAATGATTGGTATACAATAGCAAAGTATGAATGGAACAATGCTGGCCGTAGTAAAGGAAAAACCAGAGCCCGGGGTAGCCGTCAAACAGGTACCAATCCCGAGCCCTGAAGAGGGTGAGCTGTTGATCAAAGTGAAGGCGGCCTCGATTTGCGGTACTGATATAGGGATATACGACTGGACGCCATGGGCTGAGTCCCATATTACCCCCCCGATCGTGATAGGTCACGAAGTGCTTGGAGAAGTAATCGAGATAAATGGAGTGTCTGAGACGGTGAAAGTGGGAGATCTAATTTCCTCTGAGACACACATCTTTTGTGGTGAGTGCTTCCAGTGCAAAAACAACCGTCGCCATATTTGCGAGAACATGCAATTGTTTGGGATCGGGAGGAATGGTGGGTTTGCCCAGTATGCCTCAGTCCCCATCCGTACTAGCTGGAAAAACGATCCTGAGATAAAACAAGATTGGATGTCGGTGCAAGAACCATTTGGCAATGCAGTCCACGCAGTAACAAAGGCGAGCGTGACAGGAAAAAGAGTGGTAATTTTTGGGTTGGGACCAACTGGACTGGCCGCCTCGGCGGTAGCAAAGGCCAAAGACGCCAGCGAGGTAATCGGGATCGACCCAGTAGAGTACAGGCGGAACTTGGGAGTGTCGATGGGTTGTGACAAAGTATATGATTCGCTCCCCGCAGAATATGATAATAGTGTAGATATAGTGATTGATATGTCGGGATTCCCCCCGGCTATTGCGAGAGCATTTGACGCCGTGCGGATTGGGGGAGTGCTGATGGCGTTTGGGATCCCAAAAACTAAAATCGAGATCGACTGGGGTAAATACATGATAAATAAAGAACTGACAGTATTGTCCGTCTTTGGACGCCACATCTGGGAAACCTGGGAAGAAACAACCAAACTACTTAAATCCGGAAAAATTAATCTCGATCCGATTATCACCCACCGCTTCCCCCTCTCACAATTTGAGGAGGCCATGGCGGTGATGAAATCAGGACAAAGCGGCAAGATTGTGCTCACTCCGTGAGATAGGAACTAGGAAGAAGTAGAAATTAGTAATTAGATGGAGGAAAAATATGAGACCATGGGAAGATCCAACTCTAGTAGTACCTGATAAGCGAATAGTAGAGTCACCACAAGGCGCATGGATTGTAGTAAATGGGAAAAAAGTATTGAATTTTTGCTCAAATAATTATTTGGGACTAGCGGGTGACCCCCAAGTAGGAGAAGCGGCGATTGCAGCGATCAAGCAGTACGGAGTGGGACCGGGAGCGGTGAGAGCGCTCTCTGGTAATACCAAAATGCACGAAGAGCTGGAGACAAGGTTGGCAAAATTTAAACACACTGAGGCAGCTTTTGTAGTACAGGGTGGATATATCGCCAATTTGGTGACTATCCAAACTCTAATGACCAAAGAAGATTATGTAGTCTCTGATGAACTGAACCACGCTTCGATAATTGATGCTATTAGACTAGCCGGGATTAAGAATAAATTTATCTATAAACACAATGATATGGTCGAGCTGGAAGCTAGATTGAAGGAAATTGGCTCAACCGACAAAACTGTGATGATCGTGACTGACGGAGTGTTCTCGATGGACGGAGATATTGCGCCACTACCAAAAATTGTAGAACTAGCCAAAAAATATAATGCGATAACAGTAGTAGATGATGCCCATGGAGAAGGAGTACTAGGTAACGGACGAGGGATTGTGGAACACTTTGGTCTCCATGACCAAGTTGATGTCGAAGTAGGCACACTGTCGAAAGCTTTTGGGGTGGTCGGCGGAGTGATTGCCGGCAAGAAGCAGTTAATAGATTATTTGCGCACGAAAGCTAGGCAGTATTTATTTTCTACTGGCATCTCGATACCTGATGCGGCAGCACTAATTGCAGGAGTAGAAATACTTGAGAAAACGGACTCGCGAGTAAAGAAGCTCTGGGAAAACGGTGATTATCTGAAAGCAGAGTTTAAAAAGGCTGGATTTGATACCGGAGTATCAGAGACTCCGATTACGCCGGTGATGGTAGGAGATGAAAATAAGTCGATAGAGCTGTCGCGCGAGTTATTTAATGAAGGAGTATTTGCTACCCCAATTAAGTTCCCGATGGTAGCAATGGGTAAGGCCAGAATCCGCGTGATGCCCTCGTCTGCTCACAGCAAGGAAGATCTTGACTATGGAGTAGCGGCGTTTGTGAAAGTGGGCAAAAAACTAGGGATTATTTAACCGACGGCGACTTCGGAGAGAAGAACACCCTCGCAGATTAAACCACGATTCTGAAATTCGGCGTTGAGCTCCTTTTTGAGGGCTCCTTCGAGCTCTGCACGAGAGTTTTTGACTACATTTGCCTCAACGGTGGAGAAGATAGCCGAGATTTTGCTACGACTAAAAGGACGGATCACCTTAGAGACAAAATGCTCGCCGATGTTTTCCCACAACTCTGGTGCGTTTTGCTTGTCAATGCGGAATAGAATAGAACCCTCGACAGTAACCCCTACCCCATCTTTGGTGGTTGATTTGATGGGTTCGTCCCCGAGTATTTCTTTGTTTTTGAGATCAAAACCTTTGTGAATCGTGTACTCGAGAACCTGGGCATTGAATAGCTTGGCTACCTGCCAAAAGGGTATTTTGAGATGCAGGCCTGGACCATAGACATTCTTGAGGACTCCGCGCCCACGATCATAGACACAAGCGACGTGGCCAGGTGGAACAGAGATGAAAAATCCCCCTACTACCTCGTCAGCCAAAAATGAGACGACTAGATTGTCAAACATACAGTGCTAATTGTAGCATCTTTCAGTGATTCGGCACGTCGGACGGTCAGTGAGTCGGTGATTCAGGGGTATTGGCCGAGATACTTGCTGGTTCATCAACTGGCGGCTTTGGCGTGTATTTGTCTACGAGTTTTTGACCCCACTCCTGGAGGAGCTTGACGGCGTGGTAGACGGCCGAGAAAACTAGTGAAGTAATGACAAAAATCTTTTTACCTGAGGGAAGAAACATAAAAATAACAAAAGAGCCAATGGGTAAGACTATTTGGAGCAAGGCTTTGTCTTTGCGGGAAATGGGCAAGGGGGATCGCAAGGCAACCAAAACCTCGACTACAAAGATCATAATAGATTGAATCAAGTTGAGGGTGGCATTGGTATGACTAAGATCATATTTGCCTAAGAATAGAAGATTGATGTGATCTGGAGTCGGAACAAAATCGTAGAGGAGATAAAAATCGGCCCCCTCCAGACCAGTCGTAAATATGCGATAGAGCATGATGATAATGGCAAGACCAATCAAAAGATTGGCGGTCGTGGCGATCACGGAGCGTAGGTTTGCGCGCATGATTGATTTGATCTCGGCTCGTAGGCGAATGGGCTCGTGAGAGTAGATCTGTTTGGCTTGCTCGACTTGGTCGATGATTTTCTTTTTTTCTTCTTCGGAGCGTTCCCCTGCCAGACGGAGGGGGAAAAGAATAACTTGGATAATGATTGAAAAAATAATGACAGCAACACCCATGTCGGCCAACTCGGGGGAGATTTTGCCTAGGAGCTCGTAGAGTCCGACGAGAATATTAAAAAAGGGTGCGTAGACGTATTTCTCAAACATAAGTTAGATTATAGACGATAGATGTTAGATGTTGGCTTTTTGGATGATCTTGGTGGTGGAAATATCTGGATTCCAGTCGTGGACGATGACAAGCTTGCCTCCGTAGCGGCTAACTAAAGCCTTCTTTTTGTCCTGGTGGGCAGTATGTGAACTAACTGCCAGGAAATTGGGTTCTACCGCTTTAATGAGACTCTCGAATGCGGCGGGGTTGTCAAAGTCGTCGGGGAGAGCGAGTACGAAGTCAATTACTTTTCCTTGAGGGTCAAACCTTCCCCTTTGGGGTTGGGCACTTCCTTCAAGGACTGACTCTGTAGGGATCGAGAGGTCGAGCAGGTGCTGGCAGCGGATAGATTGGGTTTCGATTGGTCTCCCCTCACCTTTGATTTTGCGGGCTCGTTCATCGGACTCGACTCCCACAATCAAAACATCCCCGGACTCCTTGGCTTTTTGCAGGAAATTCACGTGCTCAGCGTGGAGTAGATCAAAGAATCCAGTGGCGAGAACGATCGTTTTGCCCTCAGCGTGGAGCTGGACACAAATGGGAGAAATAGTTGTGATGGTGTGAAACATGAAGATATTATACCTTTGGGGCGGGATTCTTGGGGTGGAAGAAGGCAGAATTGGGAGTGATGTATTCCCGAGTGATTTTTGGGCGCATGTAGGAGAGTTGAAGTTTGTAGAAAAAGTATTCAAGTATCCCAGTATTCTTGTTTGCCTGTTTTTGGGGAAAGTGGGGATTGGGAATTGGAATGTTGGGGAGATAAGAAGAAATCCAGGAGTTGGCAAAGAGGAGAGCTGAGCGAGTATTGTGGGGGTCATACAATGGGATGGCCTGAAAAAGCTCGTAGGCAGTGTAGAGTGACCTGCGATCAGGTGGTAGAAGATAGGAGGAAGGAGTGAGGTAGAGGTTGAGACAAAGTTTTCCTGTGTTGTGCTTGGAGTGAGGGGTGCGGCGCAAACCGAGTATCGTAGTATAGAGAGTGAGGAGGAGACGCGTAGTCCAGAGTCGACCTGGGCGTGTAATGATCATAAAGTCGATATCTGAGCTCTGACTAGAGTTGTGCATCGCGAGCGAGCCAGTCAAGTAAACTGCATAAACACCGGGTATTCGCGCGAGTCGTCCTGATAGAGATTTGGCGCGGATAAAATGAGGAGAAGATAGTTGTGCGCGTTTGTGCCGGCGGGAAACCAGCGAGGACCTACCTGGGAGATGATAGTAGTCGCGCGTTTGAGCGATCGATTTGGCTTTGAGCATTAGTCGAATTTGGCTAGTTAGTCGAATTTGGCTAATTGGGACGCCAATGAGGCGAGTGTGGATCTCTTTGAGAGTCAAGGGGAAGTCAAAGTGATCGGAATATTTGAGAGTCCGGAGAATAGCGATAGCGAGTGAGGTCATTTGGCCTCTGGATACTTGGTCAGGACTTGGGTTACACCATCATCGAGGGTTTTGAGGATACTCCCGACAGTAGATCCCCCATTGATGGCGTTGATCGCATCTTCGTAGTACTTGCTGAGGCCGTCGTTGAGGCCGTCGTCATACGTGCGATCGGCCAGGTACCAAGATTTGTAGTTGGGTCCTTGGGCAACAAACGGGGCTGCCAGAGGGTCGCTCGCCAGGCTACTACCCAAACTTACTAGTGGGTATGGTTCTCCTAGCGCCCGGATTTGAGTTGCTCCGGCATACATTTTTTGTAGGACAGCGGGAGAACTCAAATATTTAATAAATTTCCAGGCTTCGGCTTGGTTTTTACTATAGAGAGGGACTGCTTCGGCCCAATAGCTAGCCCAGGCGTAATTGGCAGACGGTAAAACCGGCGCAGGAGCTACTTTGAAGTTGAGATTGGGATTGATAGCTTTGATCTCTGAGATCTGCCAGGAGGGTGCAATAATCATGGCGACAGTTCCGGTTGCAAATGCATAGACTGAGTTGGGTTGACTCGCGTCCCACGATTTGTCCTGCGTTGAGACAATAGTATAAAAAGTGAGCGCGTCTTGGACCGCTGTTTCGCTTGGTTTGCCCGGGTTGCCGGAGTTTTGCAAAATGAGGAGACCCAAGATGTCGGACCAGTGCTCGACGTTGTTGGTAGTCCCGAGGGCTACCCCTGCTCGCTCGATAATTTTGGTTTCCGGATTGGTTTTGGTCAAATCAAAGGCCAGTTTGCGCAGAGTATTCCAGTCGGCAGGCGGGGTACTCCCAGTTTCTTTAAAAATATCCTCGTTGTATAGGAGGGCAAGGCCATCAATCTCGAGAGGCAGTGCGTAAATTTTGCCGCCACTGACAAAGTTTTTTTGGACGATAGGATAGTAGTCGCTCAGGTCGGAAGCTTTAAGGATAGTTTCTGGTGCTGGACTCAAATCTTTTTTGAGCATTGGTAGCCAGGTATTGTGAATGCGAACAATGTCGGGTGGATTGGCCTGGGTGGCGGCAGACAAAAAGCGAGTACGATAGTTTTTGGCATTTTGCATGGTGTAATTGATTTTGACGTTCGGGTTGGCGCTTTCGTAATCAGCGATCACTCCCTGCATGACAGAACTAGGCTCCCAGAGACCCCAGTAAGTCAGAGTAACTGGCCCTGAGGTTTTGGTAAACAACTTGGGAAGGACCGCAAAACCTAAAACAGCCAAAAGCACCAATGCACCCAGACCAATCACGATCGGGATGAGATTGCGGAATGGACCAGGTTGGACAATATTTTTGACTGGTGGAACGTCTTGGGGATGATCGGCCACGGATAATGGTGGTGGGGTGGGCTGAACATAGAGTGGAGGAGTGACTGATTTGGGCTCTGGCGTGCTACCGGCCTCTGCTGCAGTCTGGGGTGATGAGGGATCAACGGGGGGAGGAGTGGTCGGAACAGAGAGGTCGATGGCACCAGCGACTGGCGTGGCACCATAACCTTTAGTTGGGTCAGGAAATTTTGGCATGATACTATGATATCAGACATGAAGAAAATACAACATAAATATTTTGCGAATTGGGAGAAGGTGGTCGGATTTTTTGGGCTGGGGATAATGACCGGAGCGGCAATTTTGTTTGGAGTAGCGAGGGTTACTTGGCATAGTAAATTTTACCCGGGAGTGCAGGTGGCTGGGATCCAAGTCGGTGGACTCACTAGGTCAGATGCTAGACAGCGACTAGAAAACGCAACAAACGAGTACCAGGCTCAATTTAGTTTTAACGGTAGTAGCTGGGTAGCACCAAAACAAACGGTTAAATATGAACTGGAGGCAACACTGAACGAAGCATATCGCTATGGGAGAAGGCTCTCGCTAAGTGATTATCTGTTGCTCCTGATCAACAAGCAGCCTAATTATCCATTGCAGATAGCGACGGGTAAAACCGAAAAAATGGAAGTCTTGCTAAGTGAAATTGCAGACTCGGTGGAGATAACTACAATTGATGCCAACGTAGTGTTGTCTGGTCAAAAAGTAGAAGTGATTAACGGGAGTGATGGGACTGTTTTGGATATGACCAAGTTGGATGAAGGAATTAATAGCTCCTATGCATACCTAAGTGACAAACCAGTTGAAATACCAACAACACTCGTAAAGAGATCTCTCACACAAGCACAGCTGGAGTCCATCATAGAAAGGGCTACAGTCCTAAAAAATAAAGGATTGGCTCTCAAGCTGGATGATGAAACCGTCAAGTTGTCGGGAAAAGACTTGATCCAAATGATCGAGACCGACGGGAGTCAGGAAGTGATGGACCTGCCTGCGATCAACGAATACGTTTTGGGACTAAAGGAGAGGTTTGACAAAGAACCACAGGACGCGAAGTTTGAGTACGCTGATGGAAAAGTATCGGAGTTTGCGCCGGGGAGAGATGGCGTGGAAGTTGATATAAAGCAGACAACTACTAACATACTAACGGGAATGCAGAAACTGCTTGACGATCAGGGTGAAAGCAAGAGTGAAACGGTTGAAATTGCGGTCATAAGAACACCACCACAAGTGACAACCGACAAAGTGAATGAGCTGGGGATCCGGGAAAGAATCGGGCGGGGAGAATCGTATTATGCACACTCGATCCCTAACCGGATTTTTAACGTGGCACTAGCTTCGACTAGAATTAATAGCGCCCTAATACCTCCAGGAGAGGAAGTAAGTTTTAATAAAATGGTGGGCGAAGTGTCCTCGGCAACAGGATACCGACCGGCTTACATTATTTCTGGGGGTAGAACTGTACTGGGCGACGGGGGTGGACTATGTCAAGTATCTACGACTATGTTTAGGGCAGCAATGTCGGCTGGATTACCAATCCTAGAGCGTTGGGGACATGCTTATCGAGTCTCTTATTACGAACTAAATAGTAAACCAGGAGTGGATGCCACGGTAATTGCTCCATCCAAAGACTTTAGATTTAAAAATGATACCCCAGGACATATTTTGATTCAGACTATTAACGATCCCAAAGAACTACATCTGGTGGTCGAGATTTATGGGACATCAGATGGTAGAGTGGCAACAACGACAGAGCCGAAGGTGTGGGGCAACACCCCTCCCCTCCCAACAATCTACCAAGACGATCCCTCGCTACCGACTGGGACAATGAAGCAGGTGGACTGGTCAGCACCTGGAGCAAAGGCTAGTTTTGAGTAC
>DALYDJ010000015.1:0-342 GCA_031973275.1 Candidatus Woesebacteria bacterium | reverse complement strand
GAATTTAGAAGGTCAGACCCTCTGACGACTCGTTGTTTGCTAGCCTGGGAGCTTCAGTCTGACCAACCTCTGGTACAATATCCAAGTATATGACGATGGATTCTAAGTTTGATCATAAAAAAGTGGAGAAGCAGATCTACGAGGAGTGGGAGAGCTCGGGTGCTTTCGCACCCAGGAAAGAGGAGTTAGGAAAGAGGAATCAGTCAAATAAACCTTTTACAATAGTCCTGCCACCTCCCAATGCCTCGGGCAAGATGCACATGGGCAATGTGCTCATGATTGCGATTGAGGATCTGATGATCCGCTACCACCGGATGAAGGGCGACCCTACCCTCTGGATCC
>DALYDJ010000014.1:1512-13143 GCA_031973275.1 Candidatus Woesebacteria bacterium | reverse complement strand
ATTAGTTTTGGACTATTATTTTGCGGTAGGTACGTTTGCCGAATTTGAGGGTTCCGGCAGCAACTGGAGCGGTTGGATCAGTTAAGCGAGTTCCGTCCAGCTCGACTCCGCCTTGCTCGATCGTGCGCTTGATATCGGAGTTGCTCACGCCAAGTCCAGCTGATTTGAGTGCATCGAGGAGATTTGTACCGGTTGCGACTGTAACCTCTGGCGTGTCAGTAGGAGCGTTTTTGGTTTGAACCACTGTTTCGTAGTAGGTCTGGCCAACGCTAGCACCTTTGTCTCCGTGTAGCTGCCTGGTGATATCAAAGGCTAGTCTCTTTTTGTTTTCGACTGGCTTATTCGGATCAAGCGAAGAAACTTCCTCCATGGGAATATCGGTCAAAAGTTCGTAGTAGGTGGTAATCATGTCATCAGACATAGCCATAATTTTTTCATAGATGACCTCTGGTTTGTCCGTAAGCCAGATACAGTTGCCGACTGATTTGCTCATTTGCTTGCCATCGGTGCCGTTGATCATGGGGGTAGTTAAGACGTACTTTTCCCTGCCGTTCATTTTCTTTTGCAGTTCGCGGCCAACTAACATATTGAACTCTTGATCGGTTCCACCAATCTCGAGATCGACGTCCATGGCAACAGAATCGTAACCCTGGAGCAGTGGGTACATGGTTTCGTGGTACCAAACAGGATCTCCCTTTTCGATCCGACGAGTAAAGCTGTCACGCTTAAATAGCTGGGTAGCAGAAATATTACTTGCGATGTTGATAATATCCTTGAGATTGAGTTTGGTAAGCCAATCTCCATTTTGCTTGATAGTAACCAAGTCAAAATCGACAATTTTACTAACTTGTTCTTTCCAGCTCTTTATATTCTCATCGATTTCTTCTTGGGTAATCAGCTTGCGACCAGTGTCGCGCTCACTGGGGTCCCCAGCTAGAACGGTCCCGGTGCCAAAAAGGAAGATGACCTCGTGTCCTGCTTTGGCAAAGTCCATGAGTTTGCGAAACCCAATCGTGTGTCCCAGATGGAGTTGGTTGAATGTTGGGTCAAAACCCTGGTATAGCCTGATTTTTTTGCCCGCGATCAACTTTTCTAATCCTTCTTTGGTGGGAAGTATTTTGGTGACGCGGCGAGTAAGTAAGTCTGAGTTATTTTGCATAATTCTCCTTGTATTGTATCAAATATTATGGATCCAGTGGTCAAGTATCATTTCCACTTTAGCTAGACTTTTTATGCTTACCCATTCGTGATCGCTGTGGAGACCACTGCCTTTGGGTCCAAAAACAAGAGATGGGATGCCAAGTGCCGTGCCGTGACGAGCGTCGGAAGTGCCATGATCAAATCGTGACAATGGATTTATGGAACAAGCTTTTATTGAACGTACGAGTGATTGGAATATACGAGTGTCTTTTTTGCAATCGATTGGTGATTCGGCTTTGATTATGTGTATTTCACAAGCAGGAAAGCATGTTTGTATGATTGCAGCTATTCTTTCTGGTTGATCGAGTGGATTAAATCTTACATCACACCATAGTTCAGCAGATCTCGGTACTTGGTTGATCGCCTCACCTCCCTCGATTTGAGAAAAGTTGAAGGTTGTTTCGCGAGTTTCTTGCGTAGGCGATGGTTGAGTCATGCGAAATTGCACAAGACCACGTGAGAGGATTTCGATTGCATTATCACCTTCCCAAGGACGTGAGCCGTGACAACTCGAGCCGTGAGCGACGATTTTGACCTGCATCATTCCTTTGGCTTGGGTGGTGACCTGAAGGCCAGTGGGTTCAAGAAAAATGGCTCCCTGTAAGTTCTCCATTTGTGGGAGTATTGCCTTGGTACTAGCTCCGCCCACCTCCTCGTCGGAAACGAGCATGAATGTTATGTTTTTCTCTTTGGCTACTTGCGACCATTTTTTGGCTTGATTGATAAGGATGGCGGCACAACCTTTGACGTCGGCTACACCCCTCCCCCATGCTTTGTCTCCCTTAACACTGAGTAAAAATTGAGTGTCTAATCCAGGTACTACGTCGACATGAGTATTGACCAGCCACTCTGCTGAGGAGAGATCACAGTGACCCCAAAACAATATCGATTGATCCGAACTAATGCTTGGACTTGGCACCATCTCCAATACTTTTGCAAGTAGTTTACGGCATTCTTCAACGTCGGCAGTAATAGATTTGACGCTTACTAGGTCTTCTAAGATTGTATTTAGTGTCATAGTTAATTGCCTCTCGTTAATATTTGAAATTTATGATCTATGGTTTGAATGTCCTGGCGTAACTGTCTAGGCAAGACACTACTGGGCATTGTTGGAGCGAGAACTTCTCCCCTTGCGATCGTTGATAACCAGATGACTGGCAAGCCAAATTGCCCGAGCTTTCGGTCGAGCCCAACTATCTCAAATTCATTGCTTAGTAGAGAACCTATTGTGCCTAAGTTTTGATCAGTAACTTCAACTGGAACAAGAGTAAAGCCTCCACCAACTGCCCTGCTTTCATTTGAGAAAGATGACACACTGCATCCTAAATCGTCTGGGACAGCAACTCTAAATGGTGCATTTTGCACGAGTCGTAGATTGCGAATAGGGCCAGCGAGACTGCGATTAGAAAGAGTATCCTTAGCTGTCAAAATCGGACTATGGTCGATGAGTTCGACTCCTTCTGCAGAAAAGGCAAACATTTCACGTCTTAATGGGTTTACGCCGTGATCAAATGCGAAAAGTAAGGCATGGGGAACTAAGTTGAGGAGGTCTAGGCAAATTCGTTGGGTGGCTTCACTGCCAGGTACCCCAGCAAACTTTCCTGCGACTCTTACTTCGGCTACTAGTGGCGAACTACCTCTATTATCGGCTGCTGAGAGCATGGCGATTTTGCCAACGCCTGTGCCGTTTTCGATGGAAACCGCGCGGCCAATTTCAACACTACCATCTCTTTGGTGGATTAGGGCGGCACATGCCACTGGCTTACCTGAGCGAGTAACGATCCAGGGTTCAATTTGCCCGCTTTTGATCTCGGCTTCAAAACCTGCTAAGTTGTCAGAAACCCCATGATGAGCGTAGATTGTTTCTAGCATTTTCATAACCGCCAAAGCGGCAAACTCCGACTCTAACTCACTTGGTCCTAGCAACTCAAGTTGTCCTGGGAAATTTTGAGCTTTCTTCCAAGCCTTTTCTAGTTCATTGTTTATATTATTCATGTAGTTCCTTTTTCAACAAATAAGCCCCTGCCTACTTCCAACCTAAATTGGATGTAGACAGGGGCCTGCAAGTGCGGCGATACCAACCCTGTAATGTTATTTGGCTATAAAAAATCCCGTCTAAACGGGATCTGAATATGCCAAGTGTAACCTTGTTTGTTCAGATGCTCGGTTTCTTTGTGACACATCTTAGTCTGATTACGGTGACAACCGTGTCTGATTTTGTCAGACCTGCTTGGGAGAGTAAATTTCAATTAAAGCTTTGGATGTCTTGCAGCAAGCGACATCTCTCTGATTACCTGCTTTAATCTACTAAGGCTCCTTCGACGCTTTCTTATTAACTTGTGTTGAGTTTATATCACGAAACTATTATGAGTGTCAATATCTACTATAGGATGTGTGAGTGAGAGAGGTGATCGTTTAGTCTTTCGTGGGCACGTTTGTGCGAGGACTTCTCCAGATCGTGGATGTTGACCGCTTTCATCCATTTATCCATTTTTTTGTAAAATTGTTCTTTAGTTGGGAGATGAGAAATTTTTTCGACTAACTCTACCTTTAAATCGGCGACTTCGTTTTTGGTAGCCATGTTGGAAGCCATGAGTTTAATGGTTTTTTGAAAACTTTTTTGGAGAATAATTAGTTCATCTAATTTTTGAGATAAAGTAGTCATATTTTGATTAAAGCATTATACTAAGCCCTATGCAAGATTTTGCAAATACATGGAAACATCGACACTTGGGTAGACGGTTAAGGCTTGGGAAGTTTAGATGGGATCGGCAATCAATCATAAAATATCTAGGCTTAACTGCCCTGTTTGGAACGATTGGGGGGATTGTAGTAATGCTACTCATGTTCGCCTGGTTCTCCCGTAGTTTACCTGACCCTGACAAGATTGTGAGACACGACGGATTTTCTACTAAAATTGAGGATCGTGAAGGGGCGACCCTATATGAACTGTACCAAGATTACAACCGGATCCCGATCAAAATTGCGGACGTGCCACTACAGCTCCAGCAGGCGACGATCGCAATCGAGGACAAGGAGTTTTATAGCCATCAAGGATTTAGTACCTGGGGCATGATCCGGGGAATGCTGCGGGGGATTACCCGGGGGCGAGCCCAAGGCGGATCTACCCTCACCCAACAATTAGTTAAAAATGTGCTTTTGACCAGTGAGAGATCATTACCGCGCAAGTTTAAAGAACTCGTATTGTCGATGCAAATCGAGAATAAATTTAGCAAAGACGAAATCTTGCAAATGTACTTGAATGAAGCGCCCTACGGTGGGACAGCGATCGGGATCGCGTCTGCGTCGGAGCGCTATTTCGGGGTAGAGCCACGCGACTTGACCCTGACCCAATCGGTGATTTTGGCTGGTATGCCACAGGCTCCTTCGCGCTACTCTCCCTACGGGAGCGATAAACAAGCTTATGTCGCCAGGTCGGTGGCGGTGCTCAGGCGGATGAGGGAGGACGGCTATATCAGTAAGGAACAAGAAACTCAGAGTCTGAATGAGTTGCCAGAAATCAAGTTTAGAGAGCAAACAGCGGCACTAAAAGCCCCTCATTTCGTGTTTTATGTAAAGGACCAACTAGTTGATCTCTTGGGCGAAGCAGTAGTTGAAGAAGGTGGCTACACAGTCACGACGACTCTGGATAGCGAACTACAAGATTTTGCTCAAGCAGCTGTAAAAGAAGAAATCGACAAGCTAGAGAAAGTCCATGTGACCAATGGTGCAGCTATGGTGATGAACCCACAAAACGGTGAGATCTTGGCGATGGTTGGCTCGAAAGATTATTTTGCGCCGGATTATGATGGTCAAGTGAATGTGACACTCGCCCTGCGACAACCTGGATCAGCCATCAAACCAGTCACATATGCTACTGCCTTTGCCAAAGGATATGCACCCTCTTCTATGTTGCTGGATGTACCCACCAAGTTCCCCGGGACTAAAGAAGGAGAATTTTATGAGCCAAAAAACTATGACGGCAAGTTTAATGGGCCAATCCAGCTGCGCTTTGCACTAGGCTCGTCACTGAATATCCCGGCCGTAAAACTGCTTTCGCTGATTGGGCTCAAAGATATGTTGCAAACAGCCTACGATATGGGTTTTGAGACTCTGCAACCGACTCCAGCCAATATGTCGCGGTTTGGCCTCTCGGTGACGCTGGGTGGAGGCGAGGTAAGGCTATTTGACCTGGTACATGCTTATAGTGCGTTTGCAAATGGGGGAGAAAAAGTCGAGCCAGTGTCGATTTTGAAGGTCACTAAAGATGGTCATACGCTATACGAAGCCAAACAAGCAAAGAAACAAAGAGTCTTAACCGAAGAAGTGGCTTTTTTGATTAACCATGTGCTGTATGACAACAATGCGCGATTACTGACTTTTGGGGCCAATAGCTTTTTGAATATGGCGGGAAATCGATTGCGGTCAAAACCGGTACGACCAACGATAAGCGTGACAACTGGACAATAGGATGGAGTACGAAGGCAGTTGTGGGTGTGTGGGTAGGTAACAACGACAATTCACCCATGAAAGAAGTGGCTTCGGGTGTGACTGGTGCCTCCCCTATTTGGCGCAAAATTATCTTAAAAACCTGGGAGAAATATAAGGGTGATGACTTTAAGCCGCCTAGTGGAGTAGAAGCCCGCCAAGTAGATACGGTATCTGGATACCCTGAGCACGACGGATATCCCGCTCGGGCTGATTACTTTACTAAAGGGACAGTTCCGATCGAGCCGGATCCAATCCATACAAAAGTAAAAGTATGTCGCAGTGATAACAGCAAGCTAGCTAGTGAAGTAGATATAGCGAGAGACGATTACGATTTGAAAGAATTTTATGTTTTGAAGCAAGAGAGTAATGCTTGGCAAAATGATATTAAAGCTTGGATAGATGGTCAAAGTAATGAGAAGTTTAAAGTGCCTACGGAGTATTGTGCCAGTAATACTGCGACGGTCATCGGGTTCGAAAAACCGGGTGACCATGAAAGATTGAATAGCAATACTTTTGAAGTAAGGTTGAGGGTAACAACTGGTAAAGAAATCGAGTGGATAAAACTACTGGTGGATGGGAACCAGCGAGAAACGTTTGGAGGAGAAAAGCTCGTGAGTACGACCATCACCGTGGATGACAACAAAACACATGAACTGAAAGGGGTCGTGAGGACCAAGGATGGTGAGGAACACGATACGACTGTTAGGATTGGAGTAAACGTGAACTGGGACTTTGTCGCACCAAGTGCCTCCCCTTCGGCTAACCCTTAAGATTTTGATTCGATACCGAGCTTTTCTTTGAGGATACTGAGAATAATTTGTTTGTCGGAATTGATTGTTTTGTAGCTGGCGTCCCAAGTGATCGTGAGGAGATAATTGTTGGTTGCATCATTCATTTTGGTCATGGATTTGCAGGATAGAGAATGCCAGTTCACTTTAATCGATGAAAGTGCCTGCTGGATATCGGCATAGACCACTTTAGCGGGTGAAAGTAAGGAGATGTCTAGCGAAGTAAAATGATCGAACTCAGAAACGATCCCAGTATAAGATTTGGCATATGGCATGAGAGCGTCGGTCACGAGTGTATAGGAAGTTGGCTCGACGGTTCCGACTAGTTGTTTGCCTACCATGATTTCGTGCTGCTTGGTAATTTGGTACTTATTAATTCCAAGCGAAGACAACAGGGTAGCAAGTGAGTCGGCAACTGCGGAGTTGCTAGCGAGTGTGAGGAGGCGACCCTCTAAGTATCTGTCTAGCGATTGGCGGAAGACTTTACCGATTTCAAATACCTGTATATTTGCCTGTTTGTGTTTAGTGTAGGTCGATAACACGTGCTTAAGTCCAGGTGTGAGGTGGGTACGCAGAGCGTTTTGATCACTGCTTAAAGCATTGGCTAAGACTACCTGCTCACCCGAACCTATTGAGCTAACAAGGGAGCTAGTAATATGTTCATGGGCACCTTGGGCGACTAGGAGGTCGCGGAGGCGTTCTTCAAAGCGGTAGATCGGTGGCGTGAGATCCTGGGGAACTGGCGTAGTCAAAGGTTCTACCGGAATATTCGTGTAATTGTAAATCCGCAGGATATCGGAGACCAGGTCATCTTCTACTTCTACGTCGGTGCGGAAGTAGGGAATCTCGACAGTGAGTGTCCCCTCCCCTTCTTCTATCACACTGTACTCTAGAGACTTGAGGATTTTTTTGACAGTGGGGAGAGTGAGATTCATGCCACTCAGTAGATCCAGTCGACTGAGGCGCAGAACCATGGTTTTGGGGAGGACTTGAGATGGATAGTAATCATCGTTCGTATAGTAGGTCCCACCCGCGAGTTCGAGGATGAGGTCGGTGGCGCGAGCGAGGGCGAGATCGATGGCGCGAGGATCGAGGAATTTGTCGTAGCGCGAAACAGTTTCGTTGATGATTTTGAGCCTGCGGGAAGTGCGCCTGACTACTCGTGAGTCATAGTTGCCCGAGTCTAGAATAATGTCGACGGTAGATTCGGTCACGCCGGTGTTTTTACCGCCCACAATGCCCCCGATCACAGTCACTTCTCCACCCGAGGTAAGGACGAAGGTATCGTCGTCGAGCTTTACTTCTGTTCCGAGGAGGGTGGTCAACTTTTCACCTTGTTTGGCTGCGCGAATGGTGATATCTTGACCTTTTAAGCGTGCAATGTCCTGGGCGTGCATGGGTTGACCGTACTCGACCATGACGAAGTTGGTAATGTCGACGATATTGTTGATCGAGTCCATGCCATATAATTTGAGTCGTTCCACTAGCCAGTCCGGGGATTTGCCGACTTTGATGCCTTTGAAAATCCGAGTCTGAAAACGACGAACGGCGGGAGTATCCACCACGACTTTAACCTTGTCTTTGTCAGGTAAAGTTTTGCCTGGTTTAGCCCTGAGTTTGGGTAGTTTTAGAGGTATACCTTCAAAGGCGGCGAGGTCGCGAGCGCAGCCGATCAGAGATAGCCAGTCGGAGCGATCCATGCGGTGCTCGAGATCTAGTACATTTTTATCATCCAGTGGCTTGTCGAGCATTAACCCGAGCTGAGTGAAACTGGCCGCGATTTCCTTGGCAGTTTTACTGGTTTCGACGTAGTCTTTGAGCCAGATTAGAGGTACTTTCATAGGTAGACTATTTCACCTCCGTATAACTTGCGGATATCGGTGATGCCGTATTTGGACATGACCAAGCGATCGAGTCCCATCCCAAACGCAAAGCCGGAATAAACTTCGGGATCGATGCCACAGGCAAGGAGCGTGTTGTAGTGGATCATACCTGAACCCAGTACCTCGATAAATCCACGATATTTGCAAACCTGGCATCCCTCTCCAGCGCAGAACCGGCACTGCATATCAACGCCCATGCCAGGACTAACCTCTGGGTAGTATTTGTAACGGAAACGCAGTTTAACGTCGTCGCCAAAAAGGAACTGGTGGAATTTGGTAAGTGTGTCTTTGAGGTGACCGATGGTTATGCCTTTGTCGACGACGAAACCCTGATATTGGTAGAAGAAGGCCGAGTTGGTGAGACTGGTAGTCTCGTTGCGGTAGCATTTACCAGGGACTACGACGCGCATAGGGGGCTTGTTGTCTGATAGCATGCGAGTCTCCACGGATGAGGTGTGGGTGCGCAGGAGAAGGCTAGGTTCCTGGATGAAGAGAGAGTCTTGGAGATCGGTGGCTGGGTGGCCCTCCGGCAGATTGAGGCGGCGGAAGTTGTACTCGATATCCTCGATCTCTGGTCCCTCGCCGATCGAGAATCCCTGGCGCAAGAAGAATTCGTTCATTTCGCGGATGATCGTGGTGGTCGGGTGGAGGCGACCTGTTGATTTAACAATTCCTGGAATTGTTAAATCAGTATTTAGGAGTGAGGAATTAGATTTTAGAGCTTTAGACTTACCTTGGGTGGCCTGTTCCTGGGATTTTTTTAGTTCATTTAAGATGGGTCCATAGATCTTTTTGTCCTGCAAGGTCAGACCTTGCAGGCTTTTGAGTAAAAGAGTGGTAATACCCTTTTTGCCGAGGTATTTGAGATAAAACGTATCCAGGTCAGTCTGGGTTTGTACTGTTTCCAACTCCATTGAAAACTTCGTCTTTATCTCGTCGATCTCGGAATTCAAGTCTTTAGCTTCACTACGATAATTCGAATTATCGTAGTGCTTTTCTCTGGTGGGCTCGATGACATTATAGTGAACTAGAGTAGAGGCGTCGGTATGCGTGATCTCGGTGATGGTGATAGGCCAGATGGGTTCGCCGGTTTTGAGCTGGGTCCCGCCGTCTGGGATGTGGTAGTCTGCACCGATTGAGAGAACGCGAAGCTTTTTGCTGGTGGGGAGTTTCTCCGGTAGCCAATTGGACATTTTCTTTAATTCTTCGAGTGTCACAAATTGGGTTTTGATCTCCGGATTGGTAGCAACAAGTTCGGATAATTCTTGATTGAGCTTTGAGTTATCTAGTTCGTGAACACCCTCATACTCGATAAAGAGTTTTTTGCCGATACCGTGCATGCCGCGGACAGGGATGAGGTTAGAGTATATCTGGCGCGCGACAAAATCTAGCAGATGTCCGGCAGTATGCCACTGCATGTGCTTGAGACGGAGATCCCAGTCGATGGTGAGATCAACCGTATCGCCTACGGCAAATATTCCTTTGATCGTACCCGTATGCTTTATCTCGCCGCCATTGTATTCGACGGATTTGACGTGAAGTTCCGCTGTCCTAGATTTGATTGCGCCTTTGTCAGATGGTTGACCGCCACCCTGGGGGTAAAAAATGGTCTGGTCGAGAATGAGATAGTTGTCCCCTACTGTCGTCACCTTGGCCGTACCTGTGGTTTGGTATGAATCGGTTAAATATAATGTTTCAGTCATATGATTGGTCTATTTTATACTAAACAACTACAAAAAACCCCGCTTGGTTGCGGGGGAATTAATTGTTTGTTCTTTAATTACTTAGCAACAAACGTCATCCCCGCTGGTTGAGTAAGTAAATGAGAAGGTGTTGCTAATTGCGTTTGTCATGATTTTTAGAGTATATACCCCTAGATACGCCAAAAGCAACCTTCCAGTCAACAAACCCTTATTAGTGGGAATGTGCGGATGGTTGCTTCTCGCAAAAAGGGACTATACACTATGAGATATAAAAAAACAAGGGGCAAAATAACATACTAACGCACCAAAGAACTAGCCGTTGATGTGTTTGGCGACCACGGCGAAGGTTTTGGGATCGGTGACGGCGAGATCGGCAAGAATTTTGCGGTCTAGGACGATGCCTTTTTTAGTAAGATTGCTGATGAATCTGCCATAAGTATAGGTCGCATCTAGGGCGCGGAGAGCGGCATTGATACGGATAATCCAGAGTGTGCGGAAGTTGGATTTGCGGTCTTTGCGACCCTGGAAAGAGTAGTCTAGTGCGTGCAAGTAGGCTTCGTGGGCGACTTTCCAGAGGCGATGCTTGGACATGCGGAAACCTTTGGTGCGATTTAGGACCGCTTTGTGGCGGGCACGTTTAGCTGGACCATTGGTTACTCTAGTCATAAGATTTTAAATCCCTAATATCTTTTTAATACGGCGAGCGGTGCCACCAGTCAAGAATTTGACTGCTTTCATGCGTCGAACCTGAGCTTTGCCTTTGTGAGCCCGGCGATGACGCATATTTTGGGTGCGACGAATGACTTTGCCGGTTGCGGTCACTTTGACACGGCGAGTGAGTGAGCGTTTGCTTCTGCGTTTGGTTGTTTTCATATAGCTTATTTCTTTTTTGTCGGGTTGAGAATGAGAAACAGTTGTTTGCCCTGGAGTTTGGGGACTCCATCAGCAACTGCTACTCCCTCAAGTGCGGACATAATCTTTTTGATTAAATCATGTCCAAACTCGACACGGGTAATTTGGCGACCGGTGAATTTTACCACAATCTTTACGCGGTTGCCATCATCTAGGATATCTTTGATCCTGCCAAGACGTGAGTCCATATCACCCTGGGCAATAAAGGGTGAGAAACGGATTTCTTTGATCTCGACCTTGCCGCTGGCTGCCTTGCCTTCGCGCTCCTTTTTTGCCTCGAGATACTTGTATTTTTTGAAATCAATGACTTTGGCTACGGGAGGTTTGGCTAGAGGTGCAATCTCGACTAGATCTAGACCTCGTTCGCCAGCGATATTGAGCGCTTCGCTTTTGGTCATGACGCCGATCTGTTTGCCGGTCTCGTCGACCACTCTGAGCTCGGGGGCTTTGATAAATTGGTTGATGGCGATAAATTTCATGAGGTTATTATAGCTTACTTGCCACTTCTTGTTTCAACTTGGCGATACATTCATCTAAGGTCAGCGTGATTTGCTCCCCTGCCCGATTTTTGAGCGTAATAGTTTTGTTTTCGACCTCTTGTTTGCCAAGGATGGCCATGTAGGGGACCTTTTGATCGCGAGCTTTGACCATCTT
>DALYDJ010000014.1:0-1466 GCA_031973275.1 Candidatus Woesebacteria bacterium | reverse complement strand
AAACCTTCGTTTTTGAGGGATTGGGCCACGGACTTGGTATACGAGAGCTCATTTTCGGAAATGGGGAGCATGGCGAGCTGAACGGGAGCAAGCCAGAGGGGGAAGGCCCCGGCATAATGCTCGATCAGGATCCCCATCCCTCGTTCGGATGAGCCAAGGATGGCGCGGTGAATCATGACGGGACGCTGTTTGGAGCCGTCGGCGGCAGTGTACTCGAGTTTGAAACGCTCAGGCTGGACCATGTCGATCTGGACTGTGGAGAGCTGCCATTCCCTACCTAGGGCGTCAGTAGCCATCAAATCCATCTTGGGGCCGTAAAAGGCGGCCTCACCGGGGCCATCGTAGTATTCGATCCCGTTGCGCTCCATGATGCGCACTGCCCAGGACTCGAGCTTGTCCCAGATCTTGGGGTCGCCCAAGTATTTTTCTGGGTGTTGTGGATCTCTTGTGGATAAACGGTAGCGATATTTGAAGCCAAAGGTGCACATGATCTCTTTGGTCATGTTGAGGGCGATATCGACCTCATTGTCGACCTGGTCCTCGCGACAGAAAATGTGGGCATCGTCGGTCGAGAAACTACGGACGCGTGTGAGACCACTGAGCTCGCCCGGCTTCTCGTCGCGATAAAGCATGGCAAAATCGCTGAGTCTAAGAGGTAGATCGCGATAACTGCGAGCTTGGGAAGCGTAAATCTGCGTGTGCTGGGGACAGTTCATGGGTTTGAGGAAAAATTCCTCATCCGAGTAATGGGAATGAACCAGGAACATGTCGTCTTTGTATTTGTCGTAATGACCGCTAATTTTAAACAGTTCGGCTTTGGCGATCTGAGGAGTGTGAACCTGGGTATATTCCTGGGCTGACTGGAGATCTTCTACGTAGCCATTGAGCAGTCGACGCAGTAGGGCGCCTTTGGGGGAGTAAAGTGGCATGCCAGAACCTACCAGATCCGAAAAACTAAAGAGATCTAGTTCGCGACCGAGTTTGCGGTGATCGCGCTTTTTGGCCTCCTCTTGGATCCAGAGATATTTGTCCAGTTCTTCTTGAGTAAAAAAGGCAGTACCGTAGATACGGGTGAGCATTTTGTTTTTCTCGTCCCCTCTCCAGTAGGCGCCAGCCAGTTTGGTGAGTTTGAAGAATTTCATGACTTTGTTTGGCTCACTCACATGGCCACCACGGCAGAGATCACGGAAAGATCCTGACTGGTATACAGTGAGTGTCTCGCCACCCTGGCCGTGCTCAGCGATCAGCTCGAGTTTGTACGGGTTACCCGCGAATTCTTTTTGGAGCTCGGACATGGTGATTTCGTGGCGCTCAAACCCTTTCCAGGTAGTGGCGATTTTGTGCATGACTTTTTCAATTTTGGGGAAATCGGTTTCGGAAATTTTTAAGTTGTCGATATCGTAATAAAATCCATCTTCGATCGAGGGTCCCAAGGTCAACTGGGCGTCGGGGTAAAGCTGGGTGAT
>DALYDJ010000013.1:0-13394 GCA_031973275.1 Candidatus Woesebacteria bacterium | reverse complement strand
GTATAGGGGTGGAGGGAAGGGAGTGAGAGCCAAAAATAGACCCCGGCTGTCGAGAGGAGAAGCATGATGGTATGGAGGAGGAATCTTTTGGGCATTGATATAAATATAACAGATGTATCACAGTTGAGGAATTATCCCGATAACGAGTGTGTGTAAGCTTTGCTCATTTTGTTAGATATTTGCGAAGGTTAAACTTGGTAAGTAAGATGAGTGGTTTTAGACCAGAAGACTGTGAGGGTAAAGTAGTAGAGGGTGGAAAGTCTGCAGTTGTAACGAGGTTAAATGCTCGATGGAATGAATCCCTAGTGACGCAACCTCAATATGCTCCAATATATAGCCGAGCGATGTCTTACATGGCACTCGAAAACTGGCAAGCCTTGAGTGAGGACGATCAGGCGCTAAAACTATTGCTATCAGTAGTGGATGAAGTTGTTCTAGATAACCATAAGGTTAGTTTAGTTTAGGTAAGAGATAGAGTAAAATAGTTTCATGGTGAAAAATAAAACCTATGTCCTAGGCATGTTCCCGTATCCATCTGGCGAGGGGTTGCACGTAGGGCACGTCCGCATCTTTACTGCCTGTGACGTGATGGCCAGATATTTCCGGATGAAGAATCGTGCTGAAGCACAAAATTCCGAGGCCGCCCATCCTTTGGGCAGCTCACGCGCCCTAGGATTTCCGACATCACATGATAATGTGATGTCTCCTATGGGCTGGGATGCGTTTGGGTTGCCTGCAGAGAATGCAGCGATTAAAGCCCACAAAATACCTCAAGAAATGGTTCCCCACAACTACGCCAACTTTAAGAAACAAATGCAAAACCTGTCACTAGACTTTGATTGGGAGCGCGAGTTTGCCACTACGGATCCCAAATACTATGCCATTACCCAGTGGATCTTCCTCCAGCTCTACAACAAAGGATTGGTTTATAGGGAAAAAGTCGCGATAAACTGGTGTCCCAAATGTCTGACTGGACTCGCCAACGAAGAAGTGATGGGGGATGGGACCCATGAGCGATGTGGGACGGTAGTGGGGAAGAAGCTCTTGCCGCAGTGGGTGATGAAGATCACGGCCTATGCCGAAAGACTTTTGAATGACTTAGATATTGATCTGCATATTGAGGGTAAAAAACTTGATCCTTCGAGGGCTGGGCTAGACTGGCCAAAGGGGATCCTGGAGATGCAGAGGAACTGGATCGGGAAGAAGGAGGGGATAGATATAACCTTTGATGTAGTAGATCACGAAGATAAAATTACTGTATTTACTACGACTCCCGTAAATTTTGGTGCAACATTTTTAGTGATAGCACCGGAACATGAATTGGTAAGAAAAATCTTGAATGGTCAATATAAAGTTGAAGACAAAACTAAGCAGGACGTAGAGAAATACGTTAAGCAAGCTCAGCAAAAGTCTGAAGTTGATCGTATGGTAGAAGGCAAGGAAAAAACTGGCGCTTTCACTGGGCTATACGTCAAAAATCATGTAACTGGGGAGAGTATTCCTGTCTGGATTGCTGACTTTGTTCTTGCACACGTAGGAACTGGGGCAGTCCAAGGTTGTCCTGGTCACGATAGGCGGGATTTTGAATTTGCACAGAAATTTGGGATCCCAATCAAGCGAGTAGTTGTGGGAGTAGATGGTGATGATACTGAGATCACGAGAGTTGAACAGTTGGTTGAAAAAGGAATGAAGGGGGTAATGGTTAATTCCGATTTCTTAAATGGAATGGATTTCGCTGAGGCAATGAAGAAAACTAAAGATTACTTTGAAGAAAGAGGATGGGGAAAGAGAACAACTAGTTATCACCTGCGCGACTGGGTGTTTAGCAGGCAGCGTTATTGGGGGGAACCGATCCCGCTCGTATACTGCGATAAATGTGGTGACGAGAATGGGGTGGTGTCATTACCCGAGTCGCAATTACCCCTAGAGCTACCGACCCTGGAGTCGTACGAGCCGACCGATACTGGCGAGTCGCCGCTGTCGCGAGTAGAGGACTGGGTAAATACTACGTGTCCGAACTGTGGTGGGCCAGCCAAACGCGAGACTGACACCATGCCCAACTGGGCAGGGTCTTGCTGGTATTTCCTCGCTTTCCCTTTCTGGAAAGCCAAGATGGAGGGTGAGAAGATTGATAACTTGAATGAGGCGAAAAAGTATATCAAAGAATGGTCACCGGTGGATTGGTACCTGGGCGGGGCGGAGCACGCAGTTTTGCATTTGCTTTATGCTAGATTTTGGGTGAAAGTTTTGCAGGATCTTAAGATTTTGGACTTCCCTGAGCCATTTTTGCGCCTGAGATCGGTGGGACTCGTTTTAGCTGAAGATGGGAAAAAGATGAGCAAATCGATTGGGAATGTGGTGAATCCAGATGACATGGTTACTAAATACGGATCCGACGCAGTGCGAATGTATGAAATGTTTATGGGACCATGGGAACAGTCGATCGCCTGGGATAGCGGGGCGATCTCGGGACAAGTACGGTTCCTCGGGAGAATCAAGGATACGATCGATCAAAAAGGAAAAGTGGGAGAACAGACGACATCGGCTTTAGCGACCAAACTTAAATCTTTGGTTAACCGAGTAGAGGAGGGGGTGTTAAACCAGAAATTTAACACGAGCATAGCGGGACTGATGGAGTTTGTAAATGCCTGGCGCGAACCTGGGATGGCATTGTCCAGGGAACATCTGAATATGTTTGCGAGTTTGCTGTCTCTATTTGCTCCAGAAACAGCTAACAGCATACGGCATACAGCAAAAGGTAACTACAATTGGCCAGATGTGACCGGGATTGATGATGGTAACGAGATGATGGTAACGATCGCCGTGCAAGTGAGTGGGAAGCTGAGGGGGACGATACAAGTGAGTAAGCAGGAATCAGAAAGTAAGGAGAAAGTAGTAGAGCTGGCGATGGGGGATGAGCGAGTGAAGAAGTGGGTAGTAGGTGAGCCAAAGAAAGTAATTTTTGTCCCTGGGAAACTGGTCAATCTGGTGGTTTGATAACAGTGGATTTATTTGCTAGGCTAGTGGTGTGGAGAAAATTAGCGACTTTTTAAGAGAGTTTGGGGTCGTTGTCCTGGTGGGACTTTTAGGGTGCGGAGTTTTGATTTATGGTTTTTGGGGGATCTTTGGCACAGAGGAGTCGGTAGTTGAGATCGTCAAAACCGACCAGTCGGCACAGCCAAAGCTTGAGTCGCGAACGGGTGAGATAGTCGTGGATATCGCGGGGGCAGTGGTAAAACCGGGACTCTATACCCTGCCAAGTGGATCCAGGATCGGGGATGCTTTGGTCCAGGCAGGAGGACTAGCCGAAAAAGCGGATCGCTCGATGGTAGCCAAATCGATCAATTTGGCGGAAGTACTAAATGACGGAGCAAAAGTCTTTATCCCCGAACTCAAGCCAGTCGGCCAAAGTCAGAATCAGAGTGAGGGGAAGGTAAACTTAAACACGGCCGAGCTGAGTGAGCTCGACGATCTGGATGGGATCGGACCTGTCCGGGCTAAGCAGATCATTGATAGTCGTCCCTACGCGAGAGTGGAGGAATTGGTCAGTAAAGCCAAGATCCCAGAATCGGTTTATGCCAATATCAAAGATCAGGTTAGTTGCTACTAAGCGACTGGTGGGGGTGAGTGTACTGCTCCTCTTGCTTGGAGCTAGGTTTATCAGACTGCCGAGCCCGCTCCCCGCAGAGTGGAGCCCAAATGATAGTGTGGGATACACGGTCACTATTCTGGATCAGCCAAAACTGAGTGACAGCAAGACAGTGGTCAGGAGGGGAATATGGGTGATCGAGCTAAGTGGTTATCACAAAATTATACCTGGTGAGAGACTAAAATTCGTCGGGAAAGTGAGCGCGAAAAAACAGTTGGGGAAGGTAGTCGAACTCAAAATGGTTGATCCGAGTTATGAGGTGGTGGGATCTACTGGGGGTCTGCTAGTTTCGCTGTTTCGTGTGAGAGAAAAATGGCTAAACATCATTGGTCGTAGTTTGCCAGATCCGATGGCTAGTCTAGCTGGAGGGATCTTGTTGGGGGTCAATGATCGGATGCCTTATCAGTTTTACCAACAGTTAGTAGAGAGTGGTACCCTACATCTGGTCGCAGCCAGCGGATACAACGTCAGCGTGGTGGCAGAGATCCTGTTGCAACTAGTCGGACATTTCCTGTCCCGTGGCCCGGCAGTGATCGTGGCAGTTGGTGGGATTGCAGTTTATGTCATCATCTCCGGCGGGTCAGCGAGCGTGATTAGGGCCGGGATTATGGGGAGCCTAACTTTGATTGCCTACTATACGGGACGACCGGCAGAGGCCAGGCGGATTTTGTGGGTTACTATCTGGATCATGCTGTGGGTCAATCCGCTCCTCATCATGCAGGTTGGGTTCCAGTTGTCGGTGACGGCGACTGCGGGACTATTATATATAGAGCCGTGGATGCGAAATCTCAAATCTGGGTTGCTACAAGACTACCTTTTCCCCACTCTGGCGGCGACAATTGCTACGATGCCGATTATTTATTGGCACTTCGGGAGAGTAAGCTGGATAGCTCCGCTGGCCAACGTCCTGATCTTGCCGGTCGTGCCTGGGATTATGTTGCTCTCTGGTGGACTGATTTTGGCCGGATCTTTGAGTCTTGCCTTGGGGCAGGTAGTAGCTTGGGTGGGATATGTGCCACTCTGGTGGGTTGTGGGGGTGATAAGATGGTTTGGTCAATATTAGATTTATGAAAAAACTGTCAGATCGAAATTTTGACCTCTGGTACATGCGGCTTACGCGCCTGTAATGTCGGCAAAATTTGATCTGACAATTTTTCTTGAAAGTAATGAATAAATTCTATTATATTACAGGGTTGTTAATAGGTTTTGTAGTGCTTGTGGTGGGACAGCTACCTGGAGAGAGGGCAAAAATGGTGGTGTGTGATGTAGGACAAGGTGAGGCGATCTTGATAATCAAAGGTAGTAACCAGGTTTTGATCGACGGTGGGCCTAGTGGTGACAAGATATTATCCTGCCTGGGAGAGCAGATCCCATTCTATGATCGAACAATAGAGCTTATAGTTTTGAGTAATACCGACTTTGATCATATGAATGGTTTGAGTAGTGTGGTAGAGAGATACCAAGTGACCCAGTTTGTCACATCTGATGGGGTCCATGAGAGCGATGCGCTCAGTAGATTGGTAGAGGTTCTTGGCAAACAAGAGTTGGCGGTGACCCCGGTTGAGAGGGGTGACATAATCAAGGTGGGGAGTAATAAAACTAGCTCCGAACTGATCTTTGAGGTGCTATGGCCAGTAGATACGATTGAGCAGAATGTTGCGATCTTTAGTGATCAAATGGATAAATCACAACGTGAGCAGATACTAGGGGCGAGTGCCAAACGGGGTGACCTCAACGAACGGTCGGTTGTGCTCTATTTACTAGAGGGTGGGTTGAAAATACTGCTTACTGCTGACTCTGGTGACCAGGCAGAGAAAGAACTGCTTAAACTAGGTGGATTGCCCGACATAGACATACTCAAAGTAGGTCATCATGGATCAAAGTATGCCAGTACGGCCAAATATTTGGAAACGATTAAGCCCGAGCTCTCTATCATCTCGGTCGGATCCAAAAACCGTTACGGTCACCCGACGGCCGAGACGCTCACGCGACTAGAACAAGCAGGGAGCAAAGTGAGACGAACTGACTTGGATGGGACAATTGTGATCCCACTGCAAAAGTAAAAATGAATAGTGCTACCGTGCTCTGTATCATGAGAGCGGGGGACTAAGGGCGAGAGGAGACTGATGAGCATGGGAAGGTGCATAAAGGAGAGTGTGATTGAGTGATTGAGTGAAAGAGTGTGTGATTGTGTGTGTGATTGAGTGTGTGATTGAGTGTGTGATTGAGTGAAAGTGAGTGAAGGTGAACGTAATTGAGTGAAGATAAGTAAAAGTGAGTAAAAGTTGGGGACGTTGAGCGAAGGGTTAGTGAATGTAAGTTAGGGTGCGTGACGGTAGGTGATGGCGAGGGTTGGCAAATGACGATGATAATACTTAAGCAAGCAAAGGCAAGCGAAGGGCTGTGGTCGCAAGTAACGACGATAGATGATGCGTGGATAGGTAAAAGCAAAAAATAGTTGGGTGAGTGCAGCGAGATAGTGCAAGCAAGGAAATGAAATGGTAATGACGACGTAAAGTATGCTCAATTAGGTAGATTGCTAGCAACTAAACTAGTAGGAGTGCTAGAAATGGGGAACGGGGAAAATCGCAGCTCAAATTTCACAGTTTTTACAAGTTGTAAAAGATTGGTAAAGTCCTCAAATCACAAACAAGTCGGTCAAAGACGTAGATCGATTGGCCTAATAAGCTATAGGTTATACGTGGAGAGGGGTGACAAAAATATTGTATAAATATAGTGACAATGTGCCTATTTTGAATCATTTGTCTATATCTACCAGATCTATATCTGATAAAACCTGAGTAATAAATGTGAACTAAGTGATTGATGTCAGCACCTAAGTGAGCGAGAGAAGAAGGAAATACATCAAGTAGTTGCTTGTGACTTGTGGTTATATGGGACAGATTTGATCAGTTGCAAATAGTGGTAAAGACTGGGAAACTCAAAGTCGTGTTAGGATAGAGGGATATGCTTGAAATGATACTCTATAGTGCGTTTGCGCCGGTAATCCTACTCTTAGTGAGTACGGTAGTGAGCTACCCGCCGGTCTTGGAGGAGATGGTAAAGTGGACAATCCTGCGCTTTGGGAAAGCGGAAAACGAAATCGGGAGCAGGCAGGGGATGATGGTTGGACTCGTGTTTGGGTTGTCGGAAGCGGTTTTGTATTTGAGCAGTGTATGGAGCAGTGGACAGTGGCAAGCGCTTGGATGGCGATTGATTTTGACGGTGCCGATGCACGCTCTGACTGGTTCGATAATTGGGAGTGGGATGCGAAAAGGTGCAGGGTGGATCGCCCTAGGGTTAGCTATGACCTTGCACGCTGGATTTAATTATTTGGTTGGATTGACTAGATAGCGAAGACATACATAGTTGGTGTCAAACGTGGTGGTTTCGACGAGGGTGAGTGTACGGGGATCCGTGAGACCGAGCGAGGTGACGGGAGTACCTGACTCGCCCACAATCAGTGGGTAGATGATGAGCGTGAGGTAATCGACCAAATCGTGCTCGATCCACAATGCATTCATGGGGGTCGAGTGGAGGGTGAGGTGTTTGATTCCCTTGGTGGCGAGTGACGACATGATGAGGGTGGGTGCACGTTTGGTGCGAAGAAGGACAAGGTCCGCGACAGAGCGCCGAAGGTAAGCAATGCCCGCGGGAGTTAGGTGATGGTCGAAATCGAGCACCACTAGGTGCAGATCGGATCGATCGGGACTGGCTGACTTTTGATTGACTCCAGAGAGTGCCATAACCTCTCCAGTCGTGAGGGCGTAGTCGCCTGATTGACTAAAATCGAAGAACTGCTGGAGGTAACCTGAGATACCTGGTCTGGTGCGCCAGGATGGGTTGTGATCGGTCAAGATGGCATCGCGAGAGACGAGCTTGCCGTCTGAGGAGATGGGGAGAACTAGCGTAGTTGTGGGACGGGTCATATGGCTATTTTAGCAGGCCACAACTAAACATCTATTACTTCTCTTCGATAAATTTGGAGTGGACCCAGTATCCTTTGGTCGCATCACTCGGGCTAAAGCCGATCTGGCTCCAGTCACCGGTAGTTTTGAAAACATAGACATCGGTAGTTTGTTTGAGGGCCATGATGATGTCGGCAGTAGCGAGCGGAGCATTGCGCAGATTGACCGACGAGTCATCTGGTACAACGAGAGTCGATTGGGAAGTGTTGGTGCTAGTCTCACCGAGGACCGATTTTTCGGATTTAACGTCGATGCTGGCTGGTTGTACAGTGGAGGGAACTGGTGTCATGGTGGGCGAAGGGCTAGGAGCGAGCGTGGGGGTGACTTGATTGACTACGCTAGGAGTTTTAGTCGCGAGTCGCGTCAAGTAAATGGTTGAGACGGCGGTGACGATGACAACCACCGAGATAATGGCCGGCATGCGCCAGCTAGGGATGGGCTCTGATTCGAGACTGACGGGACTGGGGGTCGGCAAAGGAGAGCGAGGTTCTTGGGGGGCAATACCGAGCTTTTTGAAATAGAGGGAGAGGAAAATGAACCCGGCGACGACGACCAAAATAATCCCCCAGACTGCGACGGTTTGGACTCCACCCACAAAGCCGAAGACAGAACCAGTGCCAGATGATTGAGCGACAAGATCTTGGAGCCTATTCATGTTGGCTGTGACTTTGGTGAGCTCGAGTTTGGCTTCGCGGTAGGTGCGAATGCGATTCTCGGGGGTTATGGCTTTGCCAGTCGAGAGCAAGACTTTGTCTAGAGTGACGTCGATGTCCGATTTGAGGGTAGTACCCTGGGAGAAGTAGGCCGTTTTTTCGAGGGGTTTGAGGAGGCTCTCGGCTTGGGTTCGCAGAGTTTGGATCTCGTCGGGAGTGAGGAGCCAAATATCTTCGACTTCGACGTAGATCAACTTGGTCTCTTTGGGTTTGAGATCGTAGGAGCCCGTGGCGTAGAGAGCTTCTTCTTTGGGGTCGTAGGTTGTGGTGAGCGAGGGGTCGATCTCGATAATATCTTCGGTTTTGATTTCACGCGGGAGATAAAATTTGAGTGGGACAGTTTGGCTGATCACGCTGCTTGGGTTGGTGATCACCGCGCGAAAAATGACACTACCTTCTTCGAGCCAAAGCGAGCGGATCGGCTGACCGACATTGAGTGCGAGGAGCTGGGTGTTTAGACCAATTAAGGCTTGGAGACTATAGAGAATATTCTTGAAGTTGAGCTTGGGATCGGAGCCTGATTTGGCGGGGTTGGCGAGTGAGTCTCCACCTGGGTATTGGTTGAGAGTCAAGAGGCGAGATTTGATTTGGGTGATTTCGCTCTCGGTGGATTTGGTGCCCTGACCATTCAAGTTTTCGAGTACGGCCGAGATTTTTTGATTTTCACTTTTGAGGGTTTGATGACGATCGGCCACGCTGGCGAGATAGCCAAACAAAGTTTGATCTCCACTAGTGTTTGAGGTGTCGCCGAGGATTTGTTCGAGCTGGTCGAGGGTGGTCAAACTAGAGATGAGAGGAGTTGGAGCAACTTTGGTTTTGTTGACGGTGGTAGAGCTGAGGAGGGCGCCTAGGTCCTGTTTGAGAGTGTCAATTTTGGCGTTGATACCGGTGACTGTGGGAGTGTCCCAAGATTTGGTGAGGGCGATCAGCGGATCAGAATTTTGGAAAATGGTCGCGATCCCAGTGATCTCGCTGGCCACTGCACTATCGCTTAAGCGATCCCATTTGCTATCCAGGACCATGAGGCGAGATTTGGCGGTTGAGATGTGATCAAAGAGGAGGCTCGCTTGTTTGCGACTATCCTCCAACTTGGTTTCGAGATCGGGGAGGGATTGACCATCCTCTAGGGAGAGCGAGATGACGGGGGCATTGACGATTTTTTCGAGTAGTTCGCGCTGAACTTTTTGCTCGGCTAGGATATTTTCGAGGGAAGAAGGGAGAGGGGTGGCGGAGCTGAGTGCGCGATTGTCGACACCCCAGATATCGGTCACGAGCGAGCCAAAGGAGGTCATGGTGCGCGAGGAGTAACCCCAAATGTCTGAGACTAAGTTGCCAAAGGAGGTCAAAGAGCGAGTCGAGTAGTTCCAGATGTCAGAAACCAGGGTGCCATAGCCGGTGAGGGTACGATCGGAGTAGTTCCAGATGGAGGCGGCAGTGAGTGAGGAACCCGATTCTTCGTTGACCTCGAAGGATTTGTCGAGACAGAGATAATCGCTACCCGCGGTACAGCAAATACTTGCATGGTAGAGACCGGTCGTGGTGTCGGTCGTGGCGTCGTATTTGTACCAACCATCTGCAGAACCGGTCATGGCCACCCCGTTTAAAAAAGTGGTCCCACTGGGATACTTGGCTGTGAGGGTACAAGTCGCCCCAGTGAGTGGGACATACTCGTCGTCGTAGAGGAACTCGCCGATCGTGCAGGTGGAGGAGGTAGAACATTGCTGGTAGTCGGTCGCGTGAGCGACAGTAATTAGTAGAGAGGAATTAGGAATTAGGGCTAGTAGGAGGGCAGGGAGCAATCGACGCATATAGATCAAGCCTTTTTCTTTTTTGATTTTACTTCCTCTTCATCATCGTCTTCGTTTAAGCCAGCGCGGAATTCTTTCATAGCTTGGGCGATCCCACGGGCGAGCTCGGGGAATTTTTGACCACCAAACAAGACCATCAAAACGATCGCGATAATAACTATCTCGCCGGTGCCAATATTTTGAAACATAGAGCTCCTTTGCTTATTACTATAGTTCCAGTGTATTGATTATTGGGGGAGGTGTCAAGGCAGGAAAAGTAGGGTTTTAGAACGATTTTTTTGACTTTGCACGCGAAGCGTTGGTTCGTCGGTAATGAGCGCTCCAGTTGGCACCTTTTGGGGGTAAAAGATGATCAATTTTTTCTTCGATTTTGTCAAAGAACTGACGAATTTTTTCCACCCGCAACATACGATCGACGACCATTTGATAACCGTTATTTTTGCCTTTGAGAGTGAGGCTAATTTTGTTTACTGTGCTTAGGCCGACCTTGAGCGTGCTCACGATGGTCCGCTGCGAGTAGCCTTTTTTGATCATATAGGCGATGGCCAAACGCTTGCCGAGCATGATCTGCTCGGTGGGAGAGAGAAGATCCTCGACAAAACTGCTGACGGCGGTGGGGCCGCTCAAACTAGAGAGGGTGGAAGTAAACATCTCAAAAATCTGACCAGAAACTTTGGGGGGGAGATATTTTTTGGATACTTGCGTCATACGAATCCTCCTAACAATCTTTGCTACTACGTTCTAGAACATGGTAGCACGAAGAAAAGTGAGTTGTAAAGTGGGCGCTACCGTGTTCTAGAACATGAGAGCGGGGGGAGGAGCAAGAGGATAGGAGAGATGAGAGAGCAGAGAGGAAGGAGGAATTAGGAAACAGGAATTAGGAAGTAGGAATTAGGAATGAGAGTATAGGGGAGAGGGGACAGGAAGGAGGAGACAGGAATTAGGAAGTAGGAATTAGTAGCAAGAGGATAGGGGAGAGGGGACAGGAAGGAAGAGACAGGAATTAGGAATTAGGAAGGAGGAATTTGGAACGAGAGGAGAGGCCTGCCTGCGCAGGCAGGGGAGAGAGAATGGTACTAGGCGATAGAGTCGGGGGACTGACCGATATAGACCGAGGCGCCAACGGAGTTGACGGTGGCTTGAGTCTCGAGGGGGATGTATTTGGGGGCAGATGAACCTTTTCTGACCCGGATAGTGATGCCAAAGTCAGCGACATAGGGAACGCCAGGGATAGTGACCGTACTGCTACTGGCAGTGCCTGAGCCAAGGAGTGCTCCACCGGCAGTTTTATACACATAATAGGTACTACCTGAGACTACGTTGGTTAGGACGATGTTGACGGTGGTACCGGCATAGTCGCCAGGACCGACGGAATTGGTAAAGATCTCGAGTCCATCGACATAGGAGTTGAAGGATGGGAAGAGGGCAAATTGAGTGTTGGTGATGACGTTGGTGGCACGTGTCTGGTCGTCGGAGGCACGACGAACTAGCTCGGCTGGAGCAAAATTGCCAGTCACATTGGAGAGGATGATGGTGCCGGTAGTGGTCGTTAAGTTGTAGACTTCATCAACGACGGCGGTGGCACCCGAGGTGGCACCTTCGACGGTTTCTCCCACCACAAAGGGGTTGGTCTGAGTAGAGAACATCATGCCGGGGCGAGCGGTAAGCTTAAGTTTCATGAGGAAACCACTGGTCGTAGAGACTGATTCACTAGCTAAGTTGGCAGGGGTGGCTCGCTGATAGGCACTCCAACCGGATCCGGTGTCGAGTGAGTATTCTAGTAGCACCGAGAAGGCGGCATCTAAACTAGAAGTGTGTCCTAAATCAAGGGAGCTCCATTTGGGGAGAATATCTCTAAAACCAGAGACAGTATAAATCCGGTGGGGCCACGTAAACTCAATCGAGTCGCCGGCGGTACGGAAATACAGACGTCCCGAATTGGAGAAGGCGGGATTGCCTGAGACAATGGAGTATGGCGGGGTGTCTAGGGCACTAGCATTGAAACGCATTTGGAGAGCCCCTCGATTGGGGGAGTAGTAGAGCTCGTGGAAGATGGTGTCGTAGACGGCAGTGAAGGAGATACCTATACCATCAACCGCAGAGCCCAGGGCATAAGTGGTGGCGGTCGTAAGCGCGTCGGCGTTGCCACCGGATACTCCCTTCATCACCACTCCAAGGGCTGAGTTGGTAGCCGAGGTATAGTAGGGGATATCGTAGTGGTTGAAGGAGATGTTTTGGAGGGTCACGCCGGAGGCGTTGTTTAAGAGAGTAAAGGGAGTCACGCCGGAGATATAGTTACGCCAGTTAAGGATGGTAAAGTCGTCGAGGACGTTGTTGTTGGACAAGGCCGTGCTACTTAACACCATCGAAGTGCCAACTGCATAGTTAAAGTTGGCGGCAAAATCCTGAAAGACATTGTCGGAGGAGCCAACGAGCGTAATCAAGGCACCGGAAATCCCGCCATATCCGACCTGACTAAAGTTGCTGATCCGGTTACCTGAGGAGTTGGATAAACTAATGGGGGCATGGGAGCCGGGCTGGGTGATGAATCCGACTCGGTTGTACGGAGTGGGGGTAAAACCGCTCGTTGTACCCAGATAGATTTCTGAGTAGAGAGCATTGACTGGGGCAGTAGCCAAGGTTAACTCGATTCCTTGATTAGTGTCGTTGCCTCCGGTTGATCTACTCCAAGCAGCGGCGAGCGTCAGTTCTTGGGCGGCTGCAGCGAGGACTGAACCAGTAATTGTGCCGGTTGAGATCGGACCCTCGGCCACGAGTGGTTGGGCTGGGGTAATGGTTAAAACCGTAGCGGCAACTACGGCGAGCAAGTAGGTCCCGTCATTACTGGTCGTGCCTGCGACAATAATAGAGTCACCTACTACGTAACCATCAGTCACAAAGGAGCCTGACGAGGCAGTGATGGTGTGGACTGTTCCGGAGCTGGCGAAGGTGAGCGTCCTGCCACCAGCGCCCGCGGATTTTTTGAGAGTGGTATTGGTGATGGGAGCGAGTGCCGAGGAGCCGGGGACGAGGTTGGCGGTGGCGATAAAGATATACGCACCCTCAGTATTGATTTGGATAGTAAAGGTATGCGAGTTGCTGGTAGCGGTAAAGCTAGTGCTTACGCGTTGCCAAGCACCAGTTGCGGTAAAACTCTGAGTAGTTGTAACGGTCGTGTTGACTGCAATCTCACCTTCGACTTCGCTAAAATAAGCGTTGGGGTCGGTCATGACATAGACGGAAAAATTGTAAGTTG
>DALYDJ010000012.1:12065-13880 GCA_031973275.1 Candidatus Woesebacteria bacterium | reverse complement strand
GATGAAATAAAGAAAGTACTGGGCCCTTTGTATGACGCTTATGTCTCTCAGCAAGCAGGCAAACCGATCATGCTGACACGAGGGAGGAAGTGCGAAAAATGTGGTGATACTGGCTACAAAGGCCGAATTGCGATCTTTGAAGTGCTTAAAGTAACCGAGAAAATTGGTAAACTGATATTGGAGCGATCGCCGGCCCTACAAATAGAGCAAGCGGCGGTGGCGGATGGGATGGTGCTGATGGAGCAAGATGGATACCTCAAAGTACTAGAGGGGGTGACCTCCGTCGAAGAAGTTATGCGCGTAGCTAAGACATAAAGGAGTAAATATATGGAAATAAAACAAATATTAGAGATGTGTGTCCAGTACAAGGCTTCTGACGTCCATATCTTGGTCGGAGTGCCACCCATGTTGCGGTTGCACGGCAAGCTCTTGACCGTACCAGAATCTAGTGTGGTGACCCCTGCTATCGCAGAGCAACTCACCACTGCGCTCCTGAGTGAGCAACAGAGAGAGTTGCTCAAAGTCGACCGCGAGCTAGATTTTTCTTATTCACTAGCAAACGGCGCGCGCTTCCGGGTAAATGTGTATTTTGAAAAAGGAAATGTGGCGGCGGCTCTGCGCTATATCCCTGCCGAGATCAGAACTCTCGAGGCACTCCACTTGCCACCGATTATTGGTCAACTGACCGAGATCAAACAGGGACTGATCCTGGTGACCGGTCCGACGGGGCATGGTAAGTCGACCACAATGGCGGCCATGATCAAACGGATCAATGAAGGTCGGAGTGAACACATCATCACAATCGAAGATCCGGTCGAGTATGTCCATACCCCGGTTAAAAGTATTATTTCGCAAAGAGAACTGCACGCAGATACTCACTCTTGGGGGGTCGCGCTAAAATCGGTTCTGCGCGAGGATCCTAACGTAGTGTTGGTCGGAGAGATGAGAGATTATGAAACGATCGAAGCGGCGCTCACGATTGCAGAAACGGGCCATTTGGTACTCGCGACTCTGCACACCAACTCGGCCTCGCAAACGATAGACCGGATCGTCGATGTGTTCCCCGAAAAGGAGCAGCAACAAATCAGGGGTCAACTGGCACTGTCGCTGGCGGCAGTAATCTCGCAACGGCTGATTTCGTCGGAAGATGGGGAGAGGATTGCGGTAGTTGAGGTCTTGATAGCCAACCCGGCCGTGAGATCGTTGATCCGTGATGGCAAGAGTCATATGTTGTCGAATGTAATGCAAACATCGACTGATGTGGGAATGAAGACGCTAGATATGTCGCTGGTTGAAGCATACCGCGAAGGCAAAATCAGTCTGACTACGGCGCGCGATTATGCATTGAATGTAGATGAGCTAAACCGGTTAGTGGGAGCGGTAAAATAGTATATGCAAAGATTTAGATTTAAAGCTCGCAGTGAGAAGGGAGAACTGAGAAAAGGAATTGTCGAAGCCCAGAATCAGGATGCGGCAGTCACGGTTTTGCGTGACCAAAAACTGATTATCATTGAGCTACACGAACTGGGAGCTGGCAAGTCGCTATTTTCTTTTGGGCAAAAAGTAAAGTTTGACGATGTGGTGAACTTTACCCGCCAGTTGTCGACCATGATCGGGGCAGGACTACCCCTGACTGATGCGCTCTCGATCCTACAAATGCAAGTCCCCCCTGCCCTGCAGACCAAAGTGGCGGATGTGCTGAGGTCGATCGAGGGTGGGTCAACTTTTGCTGATTCGCTCCTTCATCACCCTGAAACATTTTCCCGCGTCTATATTGCCTTGGTGAGAGCGGGAGAATCGGCGGGCGTGTTAGAT
>DALYDJ010000012.1:5084-12055 GCA_031973275.1 Candidatus Woesebacteria bacterium | reverse complement strand
TACACTGGAAAAACAGCGGGAGTTTCGCGAGAAAACAAAGGGGGCCATGATCTACCCGATCATTGTGCTTGTCGGCATGCTCTTGGTCTCGACCGTGATGATGATATTTGTACTACCCAAACTGACCGTGATGTATAAGGACTTTGATATCAAACTCCCGTTCGTGACGCAACTACTTATTTCGATTTCGGATTTTATGGTCAAGTTTTGGTACATCATGGGACTCGGGATTGTAGTTGGGAGTTATGCATTCAAACAATGGAAAAATACCAAAATCGGTGCCTACCAGTATGATGTCGTGATCCTAAAGTTGCCGATTTTTGGCAAAATTAAATCAATGGTCCTGATGGCCGAGTTTAATCGAACCCTAGCCCTCTTGGCCTCGGCCGGTGTATCACTCGTTGAGTCGCTGAGGATTGTGAAAGAAGTGGCAGATAGTGAAGTGATGCGCCGGGCGCTCGAGGAAGTGGCCAAAGACGTCGAGAAAGGTAATCCCCTGGCTACCTCGCTAGCCAAACACCCAGTATTTCCAATGATTGTCTCGCAGATGACTTCGGTCGGTGAGCAGACGGGTAAACTGGATGAGATCCTCAACCGAGTGGCTGGATATTTTGAAAATGAATCTGAGCACGCCATCAAAAATTTGTCGACTGCAATGGAACCAATAATTATGGCCTTGCTAGGGCTAGGAGTCGGATTTTTGATTGTGGCGATTATTGTGCCGATTTACAACTTGACGAGTGCGTTCTAATATGATGTTATAGAGGAAGATAAAATAGCTCTTATAGACCGAGCTTAAAGGAGATCATATGTTCATGAGTAGTATTAAAAAATTGGGTTTCACCATGATCGAGCTTTTGATCGTGATTGCGGTGCTTGGAATCTTGGCAGTGGCCGTCTTGGCTTCGATCAATCCTATCGAGCAAATCAATCGTGGTCGAGACACTGGGTCTCGCTCTGATGCAGAACAACTGATATCCGCAGTCGACCGCTTTTATGCGGCCAAAGGGTTCTATCCTTGGATGACAAACGGTGCTAGTAATAACACTTGGACTGATCCGGTTGGTGGAGTGTCATCAGATAATTTGTTGGAGCTAAATGCGCCCGGGACCACAGTGGGTGTCGATGCAGTAGATATCTTGGATGTCCTCTCTAGTGGTGGTACCGCCGAGATCAAGGCTTCGTTTGCGTCACGCATTGTCGATTCTAACGCATCTAACTACCTCTCGATCTACAACTCGGGAGTATCTGGTGAGAGTACCTACGTCTGTTTTGTGCCCAAGTCGGCATCGTTTAGAGAAGAAGCTTGGACCAGATGTACTGACGCCGCTCATACTGCTTTGAATAGCTCTTTGCCAAGCGATTTCCCCACTGATGCGTGTCCACCTGCAACTTGCGTAGGGGCACTCACCTCTGACGCGGCAACTGGTTGCTATATCTGTCTGCCATAATTGTTAGATTTTAGACCTGCCTGCGCAGGCAGGTGCTAGACGTTATAATTTAGTATAAGATGTGAGAATGATATATTTCATCCTCACATTTTTTTTGGGCGCGGCCATAGGTAGTTTTGTAAACGTTTTGATCGATAGGACTATGAGGGATGAAAACTGGGTATCTGGGAGATCCCACTGCGATCATTGTCACAAAACTCTAGCTTGGTATGACATGATCCCGATTGTGAGTTTTGTGGTGTATAGGGGCAAGAGTCGATGCTGTCGGACTCCCCTATCCTACCGCTATCCAGTCGTAGAAATGATTGTGGGACTACTCTTTGTGTGGTGGTTGGCGGTCGGATTTTGGTTTTTTAAACTAGTGAGCGCTCCGCTCACGATCATCCAGCCCGGGTTCTGGCTCCTGAGTGGGGTGCTATTTGTGATCTTGGCGCTGGCCGATCTGTTTTATGGAGTAGTGCTATTAAATATTGTCTGGTTGGGGAGTATCGCCGTCGTGATGTATCGCGCCACCCTGTGGTATTACCAGGCTTACAATCCAAAGGATTTGCTGATTAGTTTGGTGGTGGGGAGTATTTTTTATATCTTTTTCTGGGGATTGTATAAACTGACGAAAGGTAGGGGGATGGCGGAGGGCGATATGTACGTCGCTTTGTATATGGGGATCCTGCTGGGGTGGCCAAAGGGCCTCTTGGCGCTAGTAATGAGTTTTGTGCTGGGATCGATCGTCGGGGTAGGACTGATAGTCTCGGGACTCAAAACTCGCAAAGATAGTGTGCCGTTTGTGCCATTTATGATAATGGCGATGGTGATAGCCTTGGTCTTTGGCGATCAACTCATTGGTTTCTTAGGCTAACGGATGTTTCAAAGTGGAGGAGAGGATTTTCTAAGTCGCGAGTAGTAACGGTGTCCTGGAGATCAAAGGAGATTTTGACAATGGCTGGGTCTATGTCACTGGGCTCGCAAACCAAACTAAAATTAGAGGTTGTTAAGTTGTCGGGAGTCAAATAAGTCCCGGAATTGGAGGCAATGCGAGGGAGACCATTGGCGTCGTCCTCTGACAAGAGCTCGGTTTGGCCACCATCGTAGTTGATAAACACGATCGATTCTGGGGAGGTGCAACTAACTACTGTTTTGGCGCTACGCAAGAGACTTTGCATTTGGCCGATCGCGTAGTTGCCGGCTTGCTTGATTTTGGCTGACGTGCGGATGCGATTGCTGCTGACGATAGTCATTAACATCGTCGAAGAGATGGCGAGCATGAGAAGACTAAGGAGTCCGATGACGACAATTAGCTCGATTAGCGAAAAACCAGATTTTTTTAGTGCCATTGCGCAAGCTCCAGTTCGATAACTGACTGCCGGAGCTCGTTCTCCATCCAGCTGACAGTCAAGCTAAACTTGATCACACGGGTCGCAATAGAGCTAGTGTCGACGATCGCATAGCGGGTAAACTGAGTACTTGGAATGTAGTCACCCTGGGTACACGCACCCGGCGTGATCTGTGTAAAATCGGAGTCAGTAGCGGGAAAATTGTTGAGGCAATAGACACTATCTGTGCCATCGGTTGTGACTTTGTCGGCCATGGTCGCCCAACCAAGTATGTCGCGCTCTGTCCGCAACCAATCGGCTGCTTGGGTTGCGTATTTGGTTGCTTCGGAGAGATCGCGTGAGTAAGTGTTTTGCTTTTGGGAGCGGTTGGTCAAGCTGAGGGCGGCTATCACAGAAACACTGATGAGAGCGGCGGCGATCACAATCTCGATGATTGAGGTACCCCGTTTGGTGGTCATTGGTTACCCTCGTATTCGATAGTGCCCGAACTGGTAATTTTGATGGTATAGGTGAGGGTACTGCTCATGGTGTAGGTGAGGATAAGCTCGCTCTGACCTGCCAAATCGATCCCACGAGAAAGTGGGTTGAAGATAATGGTCATGGTAGGGGCACTCAAGTCGGTGACCCCAGGGATGGTCTGGGCTTCACCGGTCACCGAGTCACCGTCACAGAGACTAGTGGGAGTTAAAACATTTGGATCGGTAAAGGTGAGTTGGTGGCCGATAAACTTGCCGGCGCAAGTTTTGTGACCAATATTGGCTAGCTTTTGTTGCTCTTGGAGAATGCTGACAATTTTCTCTCCCGCGGATTGGCCTAGCTGACGTTTCTGGGATTTGGTGTAGGCCGAGAAACCAAAGCTAACCAAAATCGCGACAATGGCGATGACGACGATTAGTTCGATTAAAGTGTAACCACTAAATCGTTTCATGGATTCTGAACTTTGTAGTTGTTGTCGGTGCCACATCCACTGACTGGGGACGCGGGGACGATTTCGAGGGTCGCACACAGCGAGTAGGTTGTTGCGGGGGTCCCAACAGCATAATAATAACTACCTGATTTGGGGTCGGTGGGGAGTGTAGTGATGTAGGTCGGAGTCAAGCCGGAGGGGGTGTTGCCAGCTCCAGCGGATGGGTAGGTGCCTACTTCGGAGCGATACATCTCGAGGGCTTGGCGGATCTGCTCGAGGTCGGTTTTGCGGCGAGAGTCCCGACTTTGTTTGGAGGCGGTCAAATAGCTAGTTGTGCCGACTGCGAGGAGGATGGCGATAATGGCGATCACAATCAAGAGTTCGATCAGAGTAAAGCCTCGCTTTTTGGTCATAGGTTATTCCTCGCAAACTACGTAATCTGAACCAGCATCTTTCACACCGGAAAAGGTTTGATAAGTAGTTGGACAGCGCAACTGGGAAGCGGCAATCTCTGAATCCGAGAGGTTTTCGAGGCTAGCGACAATGATATATGTCTCACCATTTGAGTTGTAACCGTAATTGATCTGTGCGCCGGGTGCTGATGAGGGGTCGCGAGGCAAAACTGCCATATAGGTTGTGTCAGTACTCGCGAGAGCGCTACCCCAGAGACTAGTCAGGGTGGTGGTGTCGGGGAAGGATTGATTGTCGCTGTAATAGAGTCTGAGAGCGGTTTGGAGGTTACTTAAGTCAGTTTTGCGGCGTGAGTCCCTGGCTCTCTCGCGGGCGCTGGCTAAGTTCGGTAGGAGCAAAGCGACGAGGATCCCCATAATGGCAATGACAATCAACAACTCGATGAGGGTAAAACCAGAATGTAATTTAGATTTGAACTTCATTGGACATTGCTCGAAGATAATTTGTAATTACAATCTTTGGTCGAACTGCCACAAGCGATCGTGGGAGTAATGGTGATGACCTTGGGGTCGTTGGTGTTTTCGAGGTGGGCATAGAGAGTATAGCTGTCGCCGGTTGAGATATATTGATACTCGCCGTTTGGGTCCTCCGGGAGCTTGGCCATGTAGAGAGTTGTACCGTCGGTAAATGCAGACCCCCACGCGCAAGTGATTGAGGTCGAAGGCTGACAAATAATTTGATTATTACTATCTGATGCTGGGTAACTACGATGATCACTAACGTAAGCTTCGAGGCTTTTGGCGATGGTTGCGAGGTCGGTCTTGCGAGCAATGTCGCGAGCTTTGATCTGGGCCGAACTAAAGTTGCCGATCCCAAGTGCAGAGAGGATCCCGAGGATGGCCATGACAATTAGTAACTCGATAAGTGTAAAGCCTTTTAAGATCATGACCTCAGTATGACCAATTTGACGGATGAGGTCAAGTTTGCTTTGATAGAGGCATGCAAAAGAATGTGAAGAATGGGCAAATAGGTTTGATTTTACTGATCATAATTGGGGTGGTGGTGGCGATCGTGATGTCTGTCGCATCGAGAAGTCTCTCGGATACCGTTTTGTCTAGGCAAGAAAAAGAGAGCAGCGCGGCATTTGCGGTGGCTGAGACAGGGGTAGAGCAGGCGCTGAACGCCCTGCGCCAAGGTAGTGTACCGAGTGGGACAACCTCATTTACCGATTCGAGCGGACTACTCCAGGGTGATTATGCGGTTACGACGACAACTAGCTACGGCTTGTTCGTGAGAGAGGGAGAGACCGCCCACCTGGATCTGACTGGCTACAACGTGGCTAACCCACTAACTATTGCCTGGACCAGAAAAACTGATCCAACCGAGAATATCAACAGTTGTATCGAAGGCTCACAGACGACGCCGGCGGCGGTAGAGATCACTGCCATGCAAGAAGCGACCAATGCGGTAGTCAGGAGATACTATAACTCGTCGGGGTGTAGTACCCTCTCGACCAGTAATGCCTTTATCGCTAGCGCAGACGGAGGTAGTACTTACCTGAGTCGAGTGGGCGGAGCTGGATACGTGGTCCCTGCTGGGACAACGGCGCTCCGCATCAAACCAATCTATGCTGGGGCGACAATATCTGTGTCTGGATCTGGGCTGCAAAATCAGTTATATTTAATCCAGTCAAAAGCTACAGGCAGCGAGGCGCGAAAAGAAATCGAAGTGAAGCGAGGACTAGATGCTCCCCCTTCGATTTTTGATTATGCCGTGTTTGCTGCCGGTACAATTGTGAAAGAAGTTTTATAAACAAATAAAGGAGAAAGCCTGCCCATGACTGCTTACTTTGGACTAGATATTGGATCGTCAAGCATCAAAATCACACAATCAAGTTTGATGGGGTCGAAAGGTTTTAGTGTCGAGGCCGTAGGGCTCGCGGTTAATCCCACAGGCTCGATAGATTTTGCTAACCCCGATGTATGCGCACGACTAGGACCGGTCGTCAAACAGCTGGTGAGTAGCCTGAAAATCAGAGATAAAAGAGTGGTTGTGGCCGTCCCTGAAAGTCGAGTCTATAGCCGGATCCTGACCATGCCACAAATGTCAGAAGCAGAGCTGACCTCGGCCATAAAATGGGAAGCCGAACAATTTGTCCCGATCCCGGTAGCCGAAGTGGAGCTCGATTTTTCGATTTTGGAGTCCCAGGTGAGCGGGGCGACTGAGAAAAAAATGTTGGTTTATCTAGTGGCTGCACCAAAGAAGTACTTGCAAGCCATGGTGGATTTTTTGACATCTGTAGGACTAGAGCCGATTGCGATCGAAAGTGAGATGGTAGCAACTGCGAGGTCGATGACTTTTGGGACTCCCCCAACCACGAGTTTGATAGTCCATATGGGTTCGATGTCGAGCGTGCTAGCGATTGTGGACGGAGAGTCGCTATCTTTCTCCTATGTAGCGGAGTCTGGCGGAGTCGCACTGACCAGAGCCCTAGCGCAATCATTGTCACTCCCCCTGCCCCAAGCAGAAGAATATAAGCGGACTTATGGACTAGATCAAAAACAAGTCGAAGGTAAAGTCAGAACGGGACTGCTCATAATCCTAAATAGTATTGTGGGAGAGATCCGCAAAGCCATGGAGTATCATCTGACTTCGCGTAAAACCAGAGTCGGGAGAATAGTACTCTCTGGTGGAGGTGCCTACCTGCCTGAGTTTGGATCCTATTTGTCGGAGAGTTTTGGGGGGATCGAGGTAGTGGTCGCAGATCCGTTTGCAACTGCCAAGCCTGGACGTGGGGTTGTGATCCCGAGAGAAAAAGCAGTCTATTCGGTGGCGGTAGGCTTGTCACAGAGGGTTTTTTAAATGGTTAAC
>DALYDJ010000012.1:3863-5074 GCA_031973275.1 Candidatus Woesebacteria bacterium | reverse complement strand
AAATCTACTGAAAAATCGTCAAACGCTGAGTGAGAAGGATTACCAGCAAGAACGAAAAATGCTGCGCTACGCCATCTTTGGGATCATTGTGGTTGTGATCAGTATCGTCTCTTTGTCGGTGTGGAGTTTGGTTTTGACCAAGAAGCTGTCTGGGATTGAGACCAAGTTGCTAGGGGTTACCAAGGATATGCAAGGACTGACCCAAGCCAGCGCACAACAAGTATATCTGAAAAGTCGACTCAAGCTGGTGACCGGGTTTTTGGCTGATAGATCGCTCACCCGTGAGTCGCTCCAAAAGATTTTTGCGACAAGTATCGCCGGAACGCATGTGACTGGAGTAGGGTTTGAAGATGAAAATATACTTAACGTGCAATATACCGCTGACTCGGCTAGTGTCCTGTCTAAATTGCTGAGCTATTACCAGGGCGATACCGAGTACTTTACTCAGGCAGTGAGTCGAGGTTTGACCAAGAATAAGGACGGAACTTTCCTGATGAATTTGGCTCTGACTCTGCCAAAGGGAGGGAAATAGATATGTGGATTGTACGGCACAAATTGTTGGCAATCGCCAGTGGACTGCTTTTTTTGATCGTGATTTTGCTGATTGCAATTGTATTCCCACTTTATCAAAATGCGAGTAAACTGCTGGCAAAAATCGAAGTTAAAACGAGTGAACTAGAGAGCATGACAAACAAAGTCTCGCTATTGTCCAAACTAGATCCGACCGTCTTGGCTGAGCGAGTCAGTGTATTAGATAGTGCCCTCCCCCCGCGCAAAGATGTCCTTTTGTATTTGGCTTCGATCGAAGGTCTCTCGAAAGAATTGGGTTTGACCTTTGGTGGACTGTCTCTGACCCCGGGTGACTTAAACGAAGCCAGTGGGTCCGCCAAGAAAGTAGCCAAAAAGGAAGCCGGTCTCCAGAGTCTCGAGACAGAGATCAAGATGAAAGGTGGAGAGGAGAATGTTTACGTCTTTTTGCGATCGATCGAGAATGTCCTACCTCTCATGCAAATCAAGGATATCAAAGTGGCGATCCTGGGAGGCGATCAGTATAGTCTGACTTTGACGCTCGGAATGTTGTGGGCCCCGAACTCGACGGTTGATGTCAAAGGTCAGGTTACCCTCTTTGGGGCCGAAGAAGAAAAGTATTTCACCCAACTATCAGAGTTCCGCAAGTTTGATTCGATTGGCGAGAGCCTATCCACGCAACC
>DALYDJ010000012.1:0-3758 GCA_031973275.1 Candidatus Woesebacteria bacterium | reverse complement strand
GTAATGCTACCGTCGTCTTGAGTTACGTTCTCGACTGGTGCGGAAACTGTTTCACTTGGTTCTACGGTGTCTACCCCGTCTGGCTGAGCATCGTTTTCGGAGACGACAGAGATACGGATATGGACACCGCGCTGGATAGCAATAACGCGCATGATGGTGCGGATAGCTTTGATAACCTTGCCTTCTTTGCCAATAATCCGACCGACATCGGCTGGATTGACCGTGACAATGTAGTTTGAAGTACCCTCTTCGTCCTGAACTTCGATTTTAACGTCATCTGGGACGGTAGTAATGTTTTTGAGAATGAATTGCAATATATCTTGCATGAGAACTCCTTTGTTGATTAGATAATAGATGTTATTTGCTTGCTGTTAGTTTTGCTGGTTTGGCCACTGTGGGTTTTGAGTTTTTGCGAACGAGTGAGCGAATCGTGTCGGTGGGACGAGCCCCCTTGATAATCCAGGCATCATATTTTTTGGTTTCGAGGCGGAATTCTTTGGTTGGACTGAGGGGGTTGTAGTAACCGATTTGCTCGACTGGGCGAGTACCGGAGTTGGTTTTGTCTTCGACAACGACAACGCGATACTGTGGTTGACCCTTTTTACCGATACGAGCGAGTTTAATTTTTAACATAGATAGTATCCTTTTGCCTTATTTATGATCTGCTTATTGTATCAGGAATGGGTAATCATCTCAAGAGTGTTTTTGGCGGCGTCTTCTTGGGCCGTCTGCTTGCTCTTGCCTAGTCCTTGACTGTAATGAGTATCACCGATAATTACTTCCATCACAAATTGCTTATCATGATCTGGGCCAGACTCGGAGATAAGGTTGTACTGAGGGGTAGCCTTGTAGCGAGATTGGGCGATCTCTTGGAGAAGCGATTTGTTGTCTTTGTAAGTGGCGGTTTTGAGGACGGTGGCGGCTTTTTGGAAAAGATGCTGGTTGAGGAGCTTGACGCAAGTCTCATAACCTAGGTCTAAGTAGAGGGCACCCAGGAAGGCCTCAAAAGTGTCAGCCAGGATCGAGCGATTTTGTCGACCGCCGGTGGCCTCTTCCCCTTTGCTCATGAGGAGGAGCTTGGCGAAGCCAAGCGACTCGGCTGTATCGCCAAGGGATTCGGTGCGGACTAGGGCGGCACGCATGTTGGTCAGCATCCCCTCCTGGAATTCGGGGTAGGTCTCGTAGAGGAAATGAGAGGTGGCGAGCTCAAGAACAGCGTCGCCCAGATACTCGAGTCTCTCGTTGGAGTTGGTAAAATCGCTCGATTCGTTGAGGTAGGAGCGATGGACAAAGGCATTTTGAATCAAATGTTCGTCATTGACGGTGATATCGAGGGTAGCTAATAAATTGGTCAATTGTTGGTTCATAAAGTTTGTTGGTTTTGCTTGTTCTTTAATATCGTACCAAGAACACCATTGATAAAGCTAGCGGAGTTCTCGGCGCCGTATTTTTTGGCGATCTCTACCGCTTCGTCGATGACGACTTTTTCGGGTGTCTCTGTGTTTAGGATCTCGTAGGTAGCAGATCGCAGGATAGCGAGGTCGATTTTGTTGATATTTTTCAGTGGCCAGTCTGGCGCAGCTTGGGCGATAACGACGTCTTGGGGGGTGGTAAAGCCAGGGATAAAGCTCTGGGCGAATAACTGGGCGACTTTTAGTTCGCGCTTTTTGTGCCTAGGATCGGTTGAGGTTTTCATTATTGATTGCAGTTGGTGCAGACAGTGTGGGACTTTTTCATTTGGCCACAGTTTTCACATTTGGCTAGCTTGGGAAGAACTAGTTTGATGCTGGCTCGGCGTTTGCCTTGACGGCGCGTGGACCATTTGCGTTTTGGTAGTGGTGTCATATGCAGTGTATTCTAACAGCTTCGTACGTTTCTCGCAATAAATCAGCGTCATAGATCGAGGCAAAGTGGAGATTGAAGAAGCCGGATTGGGACTCGCCAAAGAGCTCGCCGGGTCCCCTATTGTCCAGATCGTACAGAGCGAGTTTCTCGCCGTTTGACTCCTGTGCAAAATATTTCATACGTTCATATGGTTTCGGGCGGACACGGGGGTCCGCCCCTACAAATAATAAACAATATCCTTGGGTTGATCCCCTCCCCACCCTACCCCGTAATTGGTGGAGCTGTGCGAGGCCAAACCTCTCGGCGTCCTCGATGACCATAATATTGGCACCAGGGATATCAATGCCTACCTCGACCATGCTGGTTGCGACCAGGATCTGAGTAATTCCGTCGCGAAATGCGCGTAAATGCTCGGTTTTCTCTCTATCCTTCATTTTGCCGTGCATGATATCAATATTTATTCCCGGGAAGCGTTTTTTAAGATCGGTCTCGAGGAGTTTGAGTGATTTTTTGCTATTGCCCTCGTCGTCTTCGGCTTCTTCAATGAGAGGTACTACCACGAAGGCTTGATTGTGATTGGTCACGATTTCGGATTTGATCCAGGTGAAGGCCCTGTCTCGCTTTTCCTCTCCTACTAGGTAGGTTTTGATGGGGAGGCGATTTTTGGGGAGCTCGTCGAGCCTCGAGATATCCATATTGGAGAAAATGGTCATGGCCAGGGTGCGTGGGATGGGGGTCGCGGTCATCATGAGGACATGGGGAGCGGGCCTCAAACTGCTCAAGTACTCACGCTGTTTGACGCCGAACTTGTGCTGTTCGTCGACAATGACGAGTCCAACATGGCCGAATTTGTGCTTGGGGGTGAGGAGCGCCTGAGTGCCAACCACCAGGTTTGCGGTTGTGTCGCCCTTGGAGCTAGCGGTAACTAGGGAGATCGTAATCTGATCACCGAGGAGAGTCTTGAATGAACTAAAGAGTTGCTCGGCTAAGATCTGGGTAGGTGCCATAACGAGTGATTGGTGTCCAGCGTGGAATGAGGCAAAAATGGCGGCGGCCGCTACCAAGGTTTTGCCTGATCCGACCTCTCCTGCCAGTAAGCGGTGCATGGCTACGGACTTGCCTAGATCGGTAAGTATTTCGCCAATAACCCTGGTTTGGGCTCCAGTTGGGGTATATGGGAGGTCAGCGATCCAGTTATTCAGTAATTCGGTGTTCCAGCTGAGCGGGGTTGTTTTGACTTTGTGGAGCTCGCTATTTTCGAGACTTTCTTTTTGGAGGACATAGAGCTCGTCAAAGGCGAGGCGGCGGATGGCTTGGTCTAACCCTACGAGGACGGACCTCGAAGGGTTGTGGACGGTGCGGATGGCTGTATCGAGGTCGATGAGCCCGTTGGTTTCGCGAATCTTTTGATCAAGCGGGTCGGGAATGGGTGGGATCGCATCGAGTGTGGCGTAGATAATTTTGCGTAAATTGCCTGATTTGAGGGTGCCAAGGGAGGGGTAAATGGGCATCATCTCGTCTTGAGCTAGATAATCAGGTGTTACTTTGGATAGCTGGGGCGAGACAATCTGGCGGGTACTGCCAAAGATCGTAAGCTGGCCACGGACTAAATAAGCGTCACTCGGCGATACTGACCTGACAATAAAGGGACTGTTGAACCAGCGGAGCGTGAGACGGCCGGATCCGTCCTGGAAAGTCGAGAGCTGGGTGGTCGTGTGAGTAGTGTGATGGCTGACTGGGCGGCTGAGCGTACCGACTAAACTGACCCATTCCCCTACCTCGGCCCCCCGAGTATCGGTCGATCTGTAAGTGCGATAGGTGCGCGGGAAATGGGTGAGGAGGCCATGAATAGTGGTGATCCCGTGCTTTTCTAGCGTGCTGAGGGTCTTTTCGCCAATACCAGAGATGTCTTT
>DALYDJ010000011.1:13390-15111 GCA_031973275.1 Candidatus Woesebacteria bacterium | reverse complement strand
AACTTGAGGGAAAAAGACGAATAATCCGTAATTTGGATCACTATAATTTAGATGTAGTTATCTCCGTTGGGTATCGCGTTAAATCACTCCGAGGTACCCAATTCCGCATTTGGGCCACTAAAGTACTAAAAGACTACATATTGAAAGGCTACGCACTCAACTCTCACCGTATCGCAGACACTGGACTAGACGAGCTAGAGCGAGCAGTTAATCTAATTCGACAAACTTTGGATTCAAGAGTCTTAACTGGTGGCGAAGCCAAGGGGGTACTTAAGGTTATTGCCGATTATGCCCATTCGTGGCTACTCATGCACAAATACGACGAAGGCGAAGTAGATTTATTCGCCAAGACCAAACCAAAATATATCCTTACTTACGACGTGGCAATTGGGTTTATCCAGCAATTAAGCGAGAGTCTACATCAAATCGATCGAGCAGCTAAGTTTGTCGGTATGGAGAGGACTGATAATGGCCTGGATCGGATTATTGGTAGCATTAATCAGACCTATGGCGGCAAAGATCTCTACAAATCTGTGGAGGAAAAAGCTGCACATCTATTATATTTTGTCATCAAAGATCATCCATTGATCGACGGTAACAAGAGGAGTGGGTCACTCCTATTCATTCACTACCTCGCAGAGAATGGCTTGTTGTTTAGAGATACCGGAGAGCGAACAGTCAATGACAATACCATCGTTGCTCTGGCACTCCTGATTTCTCAAAGTCATCCCAAAGATAAAGAGATCATGATTAGACTTATTACCAATTTATTAGCCTAGGATTTATCTTGTCTCTCTGCCAGGTATAGGTTGTAACTATCGTTAATTTTCCATTCCTTGATTGTTTTGGCCGGTTTAAACGTATTGAGTTCGTAGGCGCCGTCTCTCTGCCACTCCTCGTTTTTGTAAACCACAAACAGGTATTGATTATTTCGATAATTTTCAAAATCAAACTTTGTATTATTGATTAAAAACAAGTATCGCTGTGTAATTGATCTCGTGTCGTACCACATCACAATGTTGTAGTTAGTGAGGTTCTCACTTCTGACGATCTCGTTTACCTTGAGCTCATCCTGATACTTCCAATTTTTCAGTATCCCACCTTGTTTGGTACTAATCACAAAGTCGCGCACCGCCCAGCCTGCCATGACGCCAACGATAACAAAAATCATTAGTTTAGGGATTTTTCTAGCAAGGGATTTTGCGATTGCTGTTACTCCCACAAGCGTCAAACTCAAGAAGTATTGGATAGGGAGTCCACCTCCACCCAGTTGTCGGGCAAACTCATCCCAGTGTTGTCGGTAGAGTCCAATAGTACGCAGGTTATAAAAATTATTACGTAACTCAAAGACAATCAGGGGAGAAAAGCCGATCGCTCCGCCCACGATTATTGCTCCCAACTGAGCCCAGGTAATCCGAGGCTTGCGGATTATCAGGTAGACCATGACTACCATAATAACCAGCACGAACTGATAGTGGAACTGGAGGAGAATACCCATGGCTAGACCCACAAGTCCTGCTAACTGCCAGGTAGCTCTGTGTAGATAGTGCGACAAGATGTAGATAAAGATAGGGGTTAGCGCCAGCTGGTAGTAAGGATTGGTTAGTTCGAGTGTCCCGGTGATAAGGGGTGGTAAAAAGGCAAAGGTGGCTACCGCGAGGGTGGCCGCTTTAGTATTACCCATCTTTTTGGCTCCCAACCACAGTGGGATCACCATCAGC
>DALYDJ010000011.1:0-13380 GCA_031973275.1 Candidatus Woesebacteria bacterium | reverse complement strand
GAAAAGAGGATAAAAGCCATGGTTGAGTTTTTCGGATCAAATCCGCCGATCAGTAAAAAGAAGAGCTGGGTAAGATAAATAATCCCTCCCTGAAACACTTGTCTCCCCTCCAAGTTAAAGGAAATTGGCGGACCAATCAGGGGGATGTCTTTACTCTCCCAAATCTCTAATGCTTTGATCGAGAACAATGGCTGGTCATGGTAAAAGTGAAAAGTATCGGAGAATCGATACAGCCGAACAAACAAAAATCCGCTTACAAAAAACAAAATTAAGAGTATTTCTCTTATTTTCAACCGAGACAACCGCATATTACTTCATTATACCCTCGGCTCATGCATAGTGATTTGCCGATGATGTAAAATAGAGTAATGATAAATAGCATGATCCCAGTTAACGCTCCAGTCGTTACCCCAGAATCAAAAGCACTCGTCGCCAAGGCACTAGAAGAAGGATGGATCTCCTCCGCTGGTCCCTACATCGAGCAATTTGAAAAAGAATTTGCCAGGTACTTAGGGGTCAAGCACGCCATCTCAGTCAACACTGGGACTGCCGCCCTCCATATTGCCTTACTAGCTGCTGGGATTGGGGAGGGTGATGAAGTCATTGTACCTGCCTTCACCATGGCTGCTTCCTGGATGGCTATTATGTACACAGGTGCTATTCCAGTTTTTGTCGATGTGGAGCCAGATATCTATACAATCAATCCTAATCTCATCGAACAGGCTATCACTCCGAAAACCAAAGCCATTATGCCCGTTCATATCTATGGTCATCCGTCCGATATGGACCCAATTTTAAAGGTCGCCAAAGCTCACAATTTACTAGTCATCGAAGACGCCGCCGAGGCCCACGGGGCTACCTACAAAGGTAGACTAACCGGCACTATCGGCGACATCAATGCCTTTAGTTTCTACGCTAATAAAATCATCACGACCGGAGAAGGTGGCATGGTCACGACCGACAATGACGAGTTTGCCAGTCTAGCTAGGAGGATGAAAGATTTGGCCCATAGCCAGAAAAAAAGATTTATCCACGATGCACTCGGTTACAACTATCGCTTAACTAGTATGCAGGCAGCCTTAGGTTCTGGTCAACTCAAGCATATCGGCGATTTTTTAAAGACCAAAACGCACATGGCCGAGATGTACAACCAAGGATTAAAAGATGTTCCCGGTTTAACCTTGCCCTCAACTAGGGACTGGGCCACTCATGTGTACTGGATGTATGCCATCCTCATAGATCAAGACAAATTTGGGATGGACAAGGACGCCTTCCGCACAAAATTACTCGAAAAAGGTGTCGATACTCGCGATTTCTTTTATGCTCCATCCACCCAGCCAGCGCTCACGGATCAAGGGATGGGAAAAGGTACTTTCCCGGTGACCGAGTTGATCGCTGATACTGGTTGCTATCTTCCCTCAGGTCTCGCCATTACCGACGCTCAAATCCAGACAGTTTGTGAGACAATAAGATCACTATGTCCCAAGTTGTAAAATCAAAGGGTCTCTTGTCTATCCTCGTTCTTGGCTCCGGCAACATCGTGGGAACCATTGTCTCCGCCATTGCGCTCATTCTTTTCTCTCGCTACATGGGACCCACCGAGTTTGGCTTGTTCTCGGCTGCTTTTGCGGCCATGCAGATTACGGTCCGCCTCTCTGACCTCGGGACCAATATGGCGGTCGAACGCGCCGTCGCCAGAGTCCACGATGTCAAAGGTGACTTGGCTGACAGACTCATGCGGGTCGCCTTTTGGTTCAAACTGGTTAGTTTTATCCTCGCCATGATCATTGCATGGTCTTTAGCTCCCTGGATCAGTCATACCCTCCTCAAAATCGAGGATTTAGGACTGATCCGCTTGGCGTTCGCACTCTCTTTTGGCACGGTGTTTTTTGAGTACTCGACTGCCGTGTTCCAATCGACTCATCGCTTCGCCATGGTGGCTCGGATTACCATTGCCCAAGCACTAGGCAAACTCCTCTTCGGTCTGATTCTCATTTGGCAGGGGATGCTCCATGCTACGACCGCGATCCTTATTTATGGCTTGCTCCCAGGACTCGGTGGGCTGATGGGCTGGAGTCGCCATATCCTCTCCTCGCTCACGCTCCCCAAAACCTGGCGTAATGATCTTACACTCATTCTCAAAGTGGCCAAGTGGACGAGTATTGCCGCCATTGCTGCGACTCTCGCTGACAATATCGATACACTCATTGTGCAATCGTTCATGAGTAGTTATGACACCGGGATCTGGTCTGGCGCAGTCCGTATCGCTACTTTTGCTAGTGTCATTGGCTGGTCGATCGGATCCGTGCTTTCAGTGCGAGTCGCGCGATACTCCGATCCCAAACATCTGCGAGAATATCTGTCTAAAGCCTGGAAATTATCACTCCTGGTCCTGCTCGTTCTTTTGTGCGCTATTCCATTTGCGACGATCGCCATTAATCTCACGATCGGCCCTGCCTACCTAACAGGAACATTGCCCCTCCAGATCCTCTTAGTTGCCACCGGTATCAGTGGTGCCACTACTCCCTTCGTGGCATTATTTTACTTGTTCGATAAGCCACAATACTATGCCATCGCGGGAGTCATCCAGACAGTCATTTTGGTGGGGGGTGATCTCCTCTTTATTCCACAATATGGCCTGGTCGGGGCCGCCTGGGTAAGGGTAGTGGTTCGACTGTGTGTTACTATCTTTACCCTCGTCTACGTTCGCCGTTCTTACCTCGAATTCTTGCGACAGGGTAGATCATGAAGAGTACCGGCATCACGGCTCACATGATCGTCAAAAACGAAGATCAGTGGGTCTGGTACGCCATCAACTCTGTCTTGCCTTATGTCGATATTTTTTTGATCACGGACACCGGCTCCACCGACCATACACTGGATCTGATCCGCAGGGTTCGATCACCTAAAATCAAATTGACACAAACTCAAATTCAGGTTCCCGCCGACATGACTCGCGCTCGGAACGATCAAATCGCTGCCACCTCAACCGAGTGGATTTGGCTGGTCGACGGTGACGAAATCTATAGTCGTAGCGCCGCCACCGAAGTTGTGACCGCTGTCCAAGCAGATCAGTATAAATGTGTTGCCGTCAGACGCAACGATCTTCTGGGCGATGTCTATCACCGGCAAATGGAGAGTGTAGGATCCTACACTTTGTTTGGTGAAAGGGGACACTTGGTCACTCGCCTGTTCAACCTCAAATCTCTTCGGAGTTTGAAAGTGAGGAATGATTACCCCAACGAAGAGTATGTCTATGTAGGGAGTAGATCCACCTCACATTTGCCTCGATCGGACGTTTATATTACCCAGTCTTATCTCTACCACGCCATGTATCTAAAGCGCTCTAGTCTTGGCTCCAATTTGACGAATATGTTCAACCGTAGCAAGTACAAAATTGAGCGAGGTATCGCTCCAGTTGGGACAATCCCAGAAGTCTTCGCAAATACCCATCCAAATCAATTAATGCGTCCGCTCGCAAAAAGAGGTTTAGTCTACGAGATGCTCGCGAGCGTTATTACTCCCATCAAAGCACTAAAAAGATTATTATTACCTTTAGTATGATTACTACTAAACTCGCAAAGGGGACCTGGAATCAAGATGATTATTACGATCAGGCTCGTGCTGCTAGTCAGGCAGAGCACCCCTCTCTAACCTTCATACAGGCTCGATATCGTGGCAAAAACATCCTCGAGGTTGGCTGTGGTGAAGGAACCAAGCTAGCTCGTCTACAAGCCAAAACTCGCACGGGTCTAGACATCTCTCGCCTCGCCATCAAGCGCGCCAAAACCGTGCTAGATTTTGCGGTTGTCGGCAATGCCGAGTCGCTACCATTTGAATCCAATCGGTTCGACGGTGTGCTCAGTTTTTTCTCCCTCGAGCATTTTGAGCATCCCGAGCTCGTCATCGCAGAAATGTTGCGGGTGGCCAAAGTTGGAGGAGAAATTGTTATCCTCACACCCAATTTTGGCGCTCCCAATCGCTCATCGCCTTGCTTTGTCGGTAGTCGCCTCCGCAAGTTGATAGTTGGCTTGATTACTGATTTTATGCCGTTTCAGCGAAGCCTGGCATGGAATCACGTGACTCCACTATCTGTCGATCATCGGTACGAGTCGGACTTTGACACTTTGGTTGAACCATATTTGCGCTCACTGATCGGCTATCTCAAAAGTCAGAACCTAGAGATTATCGTCTCTTCCTCCAACTGGGCAGTGGCTATGCAAGCTGAAAGCCTTCTTCAAAAATTATTTAGAGTACTCGGGGAGTGGGGGATCTACCCCTTCACTTACTGGGGTCCTCATGCCTTTGTCATCGCTCGGAAAAAACTATGAAAATCGCATTTCTCCATATGACAATGGGGATTACTACACGGGGCTCCGAAGTAGTTGTCGACAACCTAGCTACCGCACTATCTAAAAAACATGAAGTGATGGTTATCCAGTCAGGCAAAGTTGAACCAAAGCCTTATCTTGTCAAAAGGGTCTACCCATTAAGTGAGGCGCCCGCGGTCGCACCATCAAACATCATCGACAAATTAATGTTTCGCTTGCATTTAGATAGCGAGAGCGGGGCGGTTGCCCAGTTCACCAAAAGGGTTCTGCATCAGCTTGTGTCCTTTGACCCCGATATTATTGTGGCCATCAATGGCCCGCTCCAGCTCCGCATCCTTCAAGGCCAGGCCCTGTCTGCGCAGGTAGGCTTGAAGGCCAAACTGGTCGTCTTTGGTCATGCTGGTATCGGCTATCATGATAGAGATAACCTTAGGTCTAACCCTGATTTATTTGTAGCCTTAACTCCTCAGTCATTTGATTGGGCTCAAAAATTGGCTAGTTCATCTACAAAAGTTGCCTACATCCCCAATCCAATAAGGTCAGTTAAATCCAAGAAAATCGAATTGAATCTACCCTCTCCCGTCATCCTCACCGTTTCTGCTCTCTCAAAATATAAGAATGTCGACAAAGTCATGAGTGCAATCAAAAAACTCCCATACTCCTGGATACTCATTGGAGATGGCGAGGAGAGGGGTGTGATCGAGGATGGCTTATCCACCTTAGTAAACGACTTCCGCTGGCTTAGAGTGATCGATCCGGGTGAAATTATGAGCTACTATCATTGCTGTGATGTTTTCTGTTTCATTCCAGACTCACAAGAAGCATTTGGTATGGTCTATCTAGAAGCCATGGCGGCTGGTCTACCCATTGTCGCCAGTGACGATCCGATTCGTCGCCAACTGATCGGAGACCAAGGAGTCTATGTCGACAAAGATAATGCAGAGTCAGTGGCCCAGGGGATCCAAAAAGCCACGACGATGGGTAGACTAGATTACTCTAAAGAGCTCGCACCCTATTCACTCAAAACGGTAGTAGCCCAAATAGACAAGGAGTTCCATGACCTCATCAGCTAAACCAGTGGCTTCGGCTATTCTCGCCGTCTACAACTCAGAGCTCACGATCAACCCCTGCTTAGAATCTCTCTTGACTCAATCTGTACCTATCGAAATTATCGTTGTCGACGATGGGAGTACCGACACTACCACTTCAATACTTCGAAGTATTGAAGTTTCAAAAAATAAGAATATACAAATATTGCAACAAAAACATGGTGGTCCTGCACGTGCTCGTAACTTAGGAGCTAGCGATGCTAGTGCTGACATTCTCCTATTTGTCGATGCTGATATGATCTTTGACAAAGACTATGTCAAAGATTTAATTAAACCTGTCCAAAAAGGTGAGGTTATAGGTACTTATACGATCGAGGAGCGCGTAAGCAACTGGGACAATGCCTGGGCGCGGTGCTGGAATATCCAGGAAGGGTGGGAAGATAAGAAAAGGTTCCCAAAAAACCCGCCGAAACTCGGCACCGATTTTCGCGCTATTCTTAAGTCAGAATTTGAGAGGGTTGGAGGGTTCGACCATATCGGCTATACCGATACCTGGAGCTTGTTCCATAAGTTAGGGGTTCGTCCCCTAAGTACTCAGGCTATCTGTTACCACCAAAATCCCGGCTCATTGTCCGCCGTTTTCCGGCAAGCGCGCTGGTTGGCCAAACGACCCTATAAATACGGACTACTAGGTACTCTCTATGCGCTCCTACGCACTTCATTGCCAATCTCCCTTTGTATCGGCATTGCAAAATTGTACAAAGAACCTTTCTTTGTAATTTTCAAAGTTATCTACGACCTCGGTCGCTTTATCGGGATAGTTGAGTACCTTTTCTTGGGAAAACTAGCCAAATAATGACCAAATTGAAGTTATATTAACCCTTTTATGAGAATTAAACTTACAGCCGTACTATTATTCATCCTTTCCTTTTTCATGCTCAACTATAAACTGGGCAATGGGTCCCTAGAACCATGGGATGAAGCCTGGTATGCCGACGTCGCTAGGAGTATTACTAGGGGTGACATTATTATCCCGAAGTATAATAGTGATTATTTTATCGATCATCCTCCCTTGGGATTTTGGACAGAAGCCCTATCTTTTAAGGTATTTGGGGAATCTAGCCACTCGGCTCGACTTCCTTCTGCCGTATTTGCTAGCCTAACAGTGTCCACCATTTTTCTTTTGGGTACAAGTATTTCCAATTACTACACCGGAATCATGGCCGCATTAATCCTATTTACCTCCCGATGGTTTTTGCTGAGATCAAGAGGAGGAGACCTTGAGCCTCTCTTAATGCTTTTACAGACAACGTCTGTTTATCTATCTTGGAATGCAAAAAATATTAAACAATTAGCTATCTCCTGGTTGATTCTCGGTCTTTCTCTTTTAACAAAAACATTTGTGTCTCTGTCGCTAATACCCATCCTTATTTACAATACCTATACATTCTCTCAGAACCACCGGTTATCATCGCGAAATATAGTGTCGCTCACACTCCTATTTATGTTTATTCCTGTTCTTTGGTATTTACTTACCATTCAAGTTTTGGGTATCGAGACGGTAAAGCAAAACATAATCCAGGTAGCATTCAGGGGTGGAGAAATGCAAGGCTTGAATATAAATAATGTTCAGAACATCCTCTTGCTAGTTAGGTCAGTAATCCACAGGTGGTATCAGCCACTCTTATTATCAGCAGTGCTTACGCCAATACTGTTCTTTAAAAAAACTACTACAAAGAAAATCTTAGTGTATTTAACCTGTATGTTGTTGCCCTACATTATCTCCGCAAAAACTCGTTCGTGGCATATTATCCCGGTTATTGTACCCATGGCACTCCTGATATCACATTTTTTATCGGAGTTGGCTAGATATTTTGGTCAGTATGGCAAATTAGTCAATAAAGTCTTTCTGGTATTCGTATTGGTTGTCGCTGGTTGGTCATTCAGCGAATATCGATCTGAAGCATATAGTAAAACCGATTCTATTTCCGATCAGGAAAGAATTGGTCAGAGCATCAAATACTTGAATGGACCAATCTATTTAGACGCTTTTCATAATCAAGAACCCAGCATGATCTATTACGCAGACAGAAAAGTTATTGTCTTGTCGGACATAAAATCCTTTAATCCGACCCTGATAGCGAGGCCGTATATATTAGTTTCCGAAAACATCATGTCGCTTACAAACTGCAGCCTGATAGTAGCCACCGGCAATACATTTACCCACCACTGCCAGTAACAGGTCTCATTCAGTTTAAGTTAGGGGGGTCGTCCACTAAGTACCAGTGCCACCTATTCTAGACTCGCCTACGACCTCGGTCTCTCTGTGGGGCTTCTTGAAATGCTCTTAACTGGAAAATTAGTTAAATAACTAAACAACCATTTTTTGCAAGTGATTCAAAATCATCATTGGAAATTGACTATATTCTGTATCAGGGAATAGTAGACTCATTATTTCTTTATCTTTTGCTAACTCTCTATCCCAGTAAGGCTGTTTCAGATCATCACGCTCTACTCTTTTTAGTTCATTAATATGAGGTTCTACAGCCATAATAGTCGGATGATGCATTTTTCTCTCATCCACTAAGTCAGATCCAAGTAACATTAATAATTCTGGCGTTCCCGCAACATCTACTAAGTTAGATTCAAAAAACCATGGTCCCGCCGCAAACAATAAATCACGGTTATATGAAATATTTTTAGCCTCTCTCGCCAGTTCTGCTGGCACTTGCTCTGGGTAATCTTGAGGCCTTTTAGTTAAGTGAAGGTGCCAATTAGACATTGCCATTGCCCGCATCAATTCTTCTTTAGTCGCGATATCCATTTGTAATACGTCAGTTAACACATCCATCACCACTACTTTCATCATCGTGTTATTTCTTACATTAGAGTAATCCCAAGCTTCCGGTAACCTCAACTCTTCAGTTTTGATTTGAAAATCAAGAATATCTCCACACACTTCATAAATATCCCGGAATTTTTTCTCTAGACCAACACGATCTATACCTTGCCCGACCAGCCAGTCGAAAGTAGGTTTAAATTTTTCAGATATCATGTCCTATATTATATCACTCACTTGCCAAATCTCAACCTCCAGGCTTCTTTTGTGTACTCGACCGCCATCTTCAGAAGTTTTGATTTTGATTGTCCACCCAGGCGTGCTTGGTAGGTAGTGGGCACCTCTACCATTTTCCATCCCGCTTGGGCGGCGTAAAAAACTAGCCGCAAATGATAATCGCCATAGCCGTAGTAAATACGTTTCAGTCCCAGCTTTTCTAAATCAGTTTTGCGCACGGCGTAATAACCGCTGGTGTTGTCCCAAATAGGTAGGCCAAACAATCTAAACATGGCGTTAAACAGGAATGTAGGCATCATCCGCCACCCCTTCATCCCACCATTTCCCTTAAACCTCGATGCCACCACTAGCTTAGTTTCGCCTTTCAAATGTTTGAGCATATTGGGCATATCCTCAGGGTCATGATTCCCGTCCGCGTCCATCCCAATAATGATATTGCCAGCGGCATTTATCACTCCATCGCCGATAGATAGTCCTAGTCCGTGATCCTTTTTGCGTACTAGTACCTTGATATTCTTATTTTTAAGACCAGCTTTGTGCACCACATCTGCTGTGCCGTCTGGAGAATCGTCATCGACCACCAACACTTCGTGTTGATAGCCAGCTTTAGTTAATACATTTGAAACATGCTCAGCATGTGGGACTATCGCTTCGCGCTCGTTAAAGGTTGGTAAGATGACCGAAACAAAATCCATAAGTAAACTCCTATTCCCAGCAATGTTATCAGATTACCGCTACTCTGAACAGTCGGTGCTTTAAAAGTAATTGCGAGACTCGACTTGCCGGCTCCTACCTCACATACTATCAGTCCTGAGTCGTCGATATGGCTAAGTGTTCTTGTCGAAACCTGACAATTAGCCGGTATCTCCCATCCAGGGAAATATGCCGTATTAATCCGTACCTTGCCTCCAGTAGTAGTTGTTATTTGATAGCTCTGCAAATTGGAATTAATTACGAGCGTTTCAATCTCACCTTCACCCTGTACAAACTCGGCACGCTCCCCAAATGGGGCACTGCCACGGGTCACTCGTGTCCGCGGGGCATACTCCCCGTAGCTATCACCCGTCTCACGCGCAAACCAGGTTAGGTCGCGATTCCAGTAATCGTTCGTATGTGCGATTGGGCTGGTTTGGACGAACAAAAAAACTACGCCGATAATCAGTAAGGTTTTTTTTAGCGATCGATTTGGTAATTGCTCTATTAGCATCGCTCCAATCCACGCTGTGGCAAAGATGGTACACATGAGCAGACGCCAGGGAAAGTCAATGATTGCCGTCAAATGAAATAGTTTGTAAACCGGCATCGAAATTGGCAGGATAAAAAATATCGCAACTAGACAAGATCCAATCAAATATCGCATCTCCCTCGCTTTGGCTTTGAACGAAGCGAAAAGACCAATCACTAGGATTATCCACTGGACATATCCGATCTCAAATGACATCCCATCATTCTGACCTGGGAGCGACACACCATATCCCCATGGTGAGTGGATCAGTTGTGACAAGGTTGGGAACATCTCTAGAGTATCAGAGAGGGTCGGTGAGTAGTACGTGTATTTAGTCAGGGCGAGTGTGGGCAAGAGATTGAATGCGGCAATACCTAGCGCCACCAAATATGGGCCGAAGAACAACTTGAGTTTTGTCATCACCGACTCTCGCTCAGATACCAAGAGAATATATCCGAGAAAAAATGCCGAGAAGCACGCCGAGGCGACGGGGTGTGTCAAAAATAAGCCTGCCCAGCCCAAGATCAGTATCGGCCATGATCGCTTTGCAAATCCCCAAATCAAGAGAGGGGGAAAGATAAATGACACCGCCTCACCCAGTGCCCCGCGTACATAAATATCTAATAACCGGTAAGGGGCTAAGGTGTAGACCACTGCGCCCAGATAACTGGCAATCATCCCAAATCTTGACTTGAGGGCAAGATACATGAGTAGTCCTGATCCGACAAATGAGAGGGCGAGTACCAACTTGTAACTGTCAAAAATCGCCATTCCCATCCGCACAAAAATCTCACTCATCATGTATGGCAGCTGATAATTGAGCATCATGACTGGAGAGCCGATCCCACCAAGTACTTCCTTGGCCCACATCGGTGGATACTGGCCGTCATCGAGGGCTGTGTGGTAAGCGATCATTCTCGCGATGTGAGGGTTACTATCGTGGAACATCGGCATCCCAGGTATCTTGAGATCGAGCATAAAATAGCTCGTGATCGCGAGGAGTGAGATTGCCACTATCAAGCTAAGCAATTTGCTAACCGACATATTATTTCCACAACGCCATAACTAGTACTCCGGCTGTAATGAGAACCGATCCCACAGCAGTGGGGATAGTCATCTTTTCATGCAAAAAAACCACAGCCATCACGACTGCCAGGACCAGCGACAATTTGTCTATTGGTACCACCTTCGAGGCTTCGCCTAGTTGGAGGGCACGAAAGTAAAAAAGCCATGATAATCCGGTCGCAAACCCAGAAAGTATCAGGAATATCCAGGTAGTTTTATTCAGAGTTGTCATCTCGCGAAATGTTCCTTGAGCAAAGACTATCCCCCAGGCAAATATGGTAATCACTACGGTGCGGATGGCGGTTGCTAGATTAGAGTTCACTCCGGTGATCCCGATTTTGGCGAGGATCGAGGTGAGTGCCGCAAACACTGCCGAGATGATGGCGTACACTAGCCAAGTATTTTGGTTCATATAACCTATCCTACGCCAATCAAAAAAATTAGGAAACTATAGTACTATGCAAGGCGTGCGATCGGCTTGAATACTCAAGTCATGAGTTTCTGTGGTTCCAAGCCCACCGATTGTGAGACTCCACTCGTCTCCACAACCCAACATTCCCTTTTTCGGATACAACGTAACCCTTATGCTAGTACCAGCAGGGATGCTCCAGGTTGGAGATTTGCCTTCATGGTTAGTTTCGCCACTAGCAATTACTTCGCTTGTTTCAGTGTTTATGACTTTAACAGGATACTGCTCTGCAACCAGTTGTTGGTTATTGGCATAGACATATCCCTTGATATAAACACTACTCGCGCTCGAGGTAGTAGTTGAGGGGACTGGGGTAGATGATGTGACAGGACTCGGTATTGGGGTTGGGGTAGGTGATGCAACCACGGTGGTGGAGGGTGTCATAGTTGGAGCAGGGGACGAACTGGATGGATTGGGAGTTGGCGATGTATTAGGAGTTGCAGTTGGTGTAGCCAGTGAGGGAGATGGGGCAGGGGTCGCAGATGGTATGACAGTAGGTATGGCAGTGGGCGTCGCAATCGCCGGGCGCTCATCCAAGTTTTGCGCCAGCGGCCTGACATTTATTGGACTATAAATCATCATCGCTAGATAACTATCAAATACGATCACACCTACCAAAACAAGACGGTTGACCACTTTGTTGCGTGTTTTTATCCACTGAACAAAACCCATAATATTTATCATTTTGGCATTCTAACACGAGCGTAATACAGTTACAAATATTGTCGTTCGGCCTGGTACAATCAGAGTATGGGATATCTGCTTGGATTATCGATCGTGCTCCGTCTAGTTTTGCTCAACCAATCTCTCTGGCTAGACGAAAGTATCCAAGCTCTCGCACTCATGGGCAGGATGGGTCCACTCCTCACTTATGCCCTCGCCGATTACCAACCTCCGCTCTACCACATGCTTGGCTACCTCACCACTCAAGTTTTTGGATACAGTGAAGTGGCGCTCCGCCTCCCATCGCTCATTGCCGGGGTGCTCACGGTATACTTTATTACCAAAATAGGTCAGGAGATTGTCTCCAAAAAAACTGGTTTTATTGCCGGCCTCCTCGCCGCCACCAATCCACTCCTCATTTATTATTCACAGGAGGGACGTACTTATGCTTTGACTACTTTCCTGGTCACGGCTAGTTTCTATTACTTCTTGCAAATATTAAACAACAGAAACTCATCTAAACTACTTCTTACTGCCTATTTCCTATTTACTACTGCCTTTCTCTGGACCTCCTATCTATCTTGGTTTGCCTTGGTTGCTCAAGGACTATATGTGATTTGGAAAAAACGCTATGATATCCTCCTGTTCCAGGCATGTTCAGCGCTCACTCTGCTAGCCTGGCTCCCATCCTTTATCACTTCGCTCGGTATCGGTCAGTCTACCCGTTCAGGCAGTCCCGAGTGGGGTCAGGTAGTAGGTGGACTCTCCTGGAAATCTCTCCCTTTGACCTGGGTCAAGTTCAATATCGGTCGAATTGGTTTTGACAATAAATGGCTCTACGGGGCTCTCGTTGCTCTAATTGGTATGCTCCACGCGTGGATCCTCCGCCGTGTAGCCTTTAAAAAATATCTCATTCTGCTTGAGTGGGGGGCCATCCCAATTGTTTTGGGTCTCACTACAGCGTTTATTCTCCCCGTTTACTCCTACTTCCGGGTGCTTTTTGTTTTGCCGGTTTATCTCCTCCTTTTAGCTATCGGCGCTGAGCAAATATCACCCAAAATCGTTAGTTTGTTAATCACGATCCAGCTGGCATGTTTGTCTATCTTCTGGTTTTCTCCACGTTACCAGAGAGAAGATTGGCGGACATTGGTCAGAGATCTGCCAGCAGAGGCCGTACTCGCCATGCCCTCGCGCGCACAAAATGCTCCTTTGGTTTACTATGGCTGGACGAGACCGATTATCGAACCAAGTCACGAAAATTTGACCAGTACCGAGGTCTACTACATTCGCTATGTAGAAGATTTGTTTGATCCACGCCGTCTCGGACAGGCAAATTTTATTAAATCTGGTTATACTATAACTACCCAGAGATCATACCCGGGTATCCAGTTAGACGTGTACGATAAATTATGACCAACAATATAAATTGTAATAAAAATCGAAATGGTTGCAGTGTAACGAAGTGGAACGAAAAGCCATGAAAATTGCCATCGATGTTTCGC
>DALYDJ010000010.1:0-16207 GCA_031973275.1 Candidatus Woesebacteria bacterium | reverse complement strand
CTGTAATGCCTGCCTACGCAGGTAGGTCGACAAAATTTCATCCGCCAATTTTTCTTATTTTCTTACCAGAATAGTTGCAGTGTGGTAGGGGGGTAGGTAACCACCTCGGGATGGAAGCCGGCCTTAAATTTGGTAAAACCTTGCCATTTTTTGTACATGCGTGGGTAGCGGGGATCATAAATACCTCCAAAATCAAAAATCTCATATTTTTTAGTTTTGGCTGTTTGGAGGGCTTGCCAGGTGAGGAGGCTGGGGGCAAAGGTTTTGTACCCCGCAGGGTCTGCAAAAGCAGCCCAGTAGGTGGCAACCGAGTCATGATAGAGGATGAGGAGTGAGGCGACTAGTTGGTCCCCTAAGTAGGCAAGGTGGAGATCGCCAGATTGACCAAAAGATTTGAGGATAGCATTTAGGAGCTCAATTGAGTAGCCAATAACGTGTTTTTGTTTGGACCACTGCGCGTGGAGAGCGAAGAAGTCATTTAATTGTTTCGAGGAGAGCTTGGCTAGTTGGGTAGTTTGGATTTTTATAGCAGATTTTTTGAGAGTGTGGACGATGTTGTAGCGGGTTTTTTGGGTGAATGAGTTGAGAATATTTTGTTCAGTGGGGAGGAGATCGAGTAGAGAGGTGCAAGAGTGAGCAAACGGCTCGACCCGGAAGCCAATTTTATCGGATGGAAGCGTGCCAGAGAGGCCTGGCTCGATATAGGTAGTCAGAACTTTGTGAGTAGAGCGAAACTCCTTGATCCAAGATAGATCGATTGATTTGGGGCGCTGGATTTTGGCGATACTAAATGGTCCCAGACTACGATAGAAAAGTTGAGAACCATCCCTAGTCTCGGTTTTCCAGCCGATTTCACGCATCAAATCGGCGTACATAGGGGATTGATGTAAGTCAGAGTATGACCTAAAACGAGATTGTAGGTCGTTCACGATTACTTTCTGGAAGTGGTTTTTTTGCTGGGTTTACCTGGCTCGCTGATCAAAACCAGTTTGTTCTTGGCAAAGACAAAGAGATAGAGCATATCAAGAATACCGGCAGTATGGATGAGGAGGAGGGCGAGGAACCAGTAGCGGTCACCATTCCTAGCTGATTTCCAGAGGGCTAGACCAGACCAAACAATAGTCCAGATTGCCAGGAGACCGAAGCCAGCTCCCATCCATGGTCTACCACCCCAACTCATCATGCTATCCCAAGAATTAAAGTTCATCATAAATACCTCCTATATCGATATATAGTTATATATTAGCACGAAAAAAGTGGTGAGGTGATGGTATAATTTCAGAGTTAACAAGTGAATAACCGATCCCCTGTAGCTCAGTCGGTAGAGCGCCTCGCTGTTAACGAGGATGTCGTAGGTTCGAGCCCTACCGGGGGAGCAACTTAAATTTGGAAATGACTATGCAATTCTATCTTTGCAAGAGGCAGAGCCTAGCCAAGTGTGTGGATTGCCATTCCAACACCATCCTAAATTAGGATTTTTTTTACCATTAATCCAGATTGCTGGAACTCTTTGGTCACCTGCGTGTCGAGACGCTAGAAGTGAAAAACAGTTATTTTTAATCAAAAATTCAGGATAGTGTGTAACTATAGCAATCCCTTCATCAATAGCAAGAGGGGAGCGTCCTTTTTCTACGATTATTTTCATTGCTTCGCTTGGGGGTTGATTGATATTTTCTTTACCTCTATCTATGTCTACCAGCAGATAGACTTTAGTATCAGGAATTTTGACGTCTGAAATGGTGTTAAAGTCACTTGGTTCATGAGGGAACAATTTTGAGATCCCTGCTTTACCGTCTTTTTCAACTAATTTCATGGCCGCATCTGTCGATACTAAGTCACTTTTAACGACAACGACAAAAGGTAGGTATCCTTTATCAAAATCCTTTTCTGGTAAATCGAGCTTTTCAACCTTTGTCTTTAATGGTTCAAAAAGGTTAATAAATTCGCTTTCTGAAATTCTAGCTAATTTGTGGTAACCCTTATGAATGAGGCCTTGTACTTGATTGTTAAATTCTAGGGTTAATTTCATAGGTTTCCTCTATCATTGGGAGTCAGTTATTATATTACTCCAACCAAACTAGTTCGAACATCGTTCACGATGGGGAGCACTGATGTACTTTGATATAGTAATGATAGTTTATTCCAGATCTAGTGAGTTTTGAAATACCCGCGTAGGGATGCTAGCCTGGGGCATGAACTTTTCTTATCGTATGAGATAATTAGAGCATGAGAATAATAGGTGAAGCACTAATAAAATTAGGTGAGCGGTTTAGTGGGCGAGGTACTATTCAAGATAAGATTAAGATGATTTTAGATAACGAAATTAATGCCCTAGATCAACCGTTTGAAATGATAGTTGATCCAGGCAAACATGTTGGCAAAGACGTATTTCCTTATGACTTAGGTGATGGGGTATGTACTCGACTACATTATTCTGAACGAGCTCATACTAGCGGGACTACAGACTACATGAATCATATTATGCTTGCCAGCGAAGGATTTCCTGTTCCAAAAGTTAAGAGTGAACTTGTCAAAGGTGGAGGCAAAGCAGTCTTCGCCGTTGAATTGATAGATGGTGACGAAAATTGGAGAGGTGGAGATAGAGACGTGCGAAGAAGTAGTTATTAACAAATAGTATATATTTTAGAACTAGCTCAAAAAAATGGTTGGAGCCCTCGCGAGTTAAAAGTGGGGGGAAGTATGATAAGAGAAAATGTCACGGGTAGAATCGTCGTAGTTGACGTGGGTGATTGGAGAAAAATGAATAGCTTGTCTCCGGATGAACAGCAACTTGATGCTGAAAAACTTCAGAAGATGCTAGATCAGTATAGACAATCAGTCATATACTACTCGTAATGTATCGACTAATCACTTCCTCAAGTATCCCAGAGATAGTTCGTGTAAGCGAGGAGATGGGGAGCACTGATATATTTTGATATAGTTAAGAATTAGATCAAATAAAACTCGATATAAGAGCGCGCTATATATATGTATATTAGCGAAAAGTACTTCTAGCGGCGTGTAATTCTTCCGCCTGAATAGGATCTATCTCTAGTACTCGGCAGTTTGATAAATTTGTTACGCTTGTCTTTCCTACAACGGATACTACTTCAACGCTGGGAAGTCGTTCTGCTATAAAACGAATTTTTCCATTAGTTCTTGAGTGATCTTCTACAACCATTATTTCTTGATCTGTATTCGCTTGTTGGATTCTTTTTAGCATATCAACATAATCTGTAAGTATCTGTCTTTGAGGAGATCTAATAATGTTGGGATGAGATCCTAAACGGGCTAAATCATCCTCTATATGTGCAGCTGACTTTCCTAACAAAACAATAGTCGTCTCTTTACTTGCTAAGTATTTTGCTAAATATTTTAAACCAGATTCATATCCACCCATATCTTTTTATAATAACATAGGCCTAGTATCTGGATAAGTCATAAAGATACCGAACTATACATACGATGGTTTGTGTAGCGAAGTAGGTGCTATTTCTAGATACGCATTTTTCTCAATTATCTTCTCAAGTAACCCAGAGATAGTTCGTGTAAGAGGGGAGATGGGGAGCAACTTAAATTTGTAAATGACTATCTCAAGCGACGGAAGCACTAATAGGTTTGGTTTTGTTTGATCTGGAATATCGGATAAAAACAGGCAAACTAAGAATGAATAAAAGTAATAAGAAATTATCGCTAGACGAGTTAAATAGGGGCGAACTTTAAATATGGCAAAAAAAGTCAAATATTCCACACCAGGTGTGGAATATTGGTAGTAGTAAACTATCGTCGACAAAGAGATAAAAGTTTCTTTATTCTTGATTTGCATAGAAATCTACTGTCCCATAGTTTGACTTTAATCTGGTAGTATGGTAACTTTCGCAAATGAGTGAGCATATATTTTCTACACGACCAACTGACAGTTGGCCAGTGAACGAGAGGGCCAACATACTTGCAGAAACAATTCTACCGGCAGTATGGACGGTTTCTTGTGAGGTCTTTACTCAAGACGACTTTTGTAATGCAGCGACGGTTTTGGACGTATCGTGTGGTAGAGGTGGTCTAGGTTTAGCCTCGAGAAAGATGGGAGCTAGAAGTAGATATATTGGCATAGACACTTATGACTACGAGAGTAATGGTGAAACTCCCACGGCTTATCAAGAATATGAGGCAGTGAGGGTTGAGAGTATTAGGAGCAAGTCCTGTCTTAGTTGGTTGCAGAATTGGAGCTTTGATCTAGTCATCGCTATATGCACTCACCCAGATGTATACGAGTATGTTGCTAAATATGTCGAAGTACTTCCAATTAATTTGGGAGGCAGAGTGATCTTTATTTCAGAAGTTAGCCTTGATGGCTGTGAGAAGAGAGGGTTTTGGCGAGGTATTGGCAAAGATTATGGTTATCAAATAGGTGTATATCAAAAAGGGTAATTTACTTACATGCCTTCGATTGAAAAAGTTGTTTATGAGGTACTTAAGTGCGACGTAGAACAAGTCGGCGTTTTGTGTCAGCATTATGTAGGGGTTAGTCGAGCTATTTCGACTCGTCCATTTTTGAACCACGACAGAATGGAGGGACGAATGAGGAGAGCGAGTAGAGAGTATCCCGAGGTGATTTCGGTCAGGAAACTTGATTTCATTATTGACGGTCATCATAAATTTAGGAGAGCACATGATCATGGCGACTCGTCTTTATATAGTACCGTTCTATTCACTGACAATGAGTTGTTGGCAATATATCTATATAAAATAAGTCATGGACATGTTGGCGATTTAGAAATTAAGTAGAGTAAGTATATCTGTTAAAGAAGTGTCTAACTAAATTTCGTACAGGGAGCATGGTAGACACAAATATTATTTGTTTGAATTTTTAGCGAAGAATTGTCTGGGTTTGTCATTGTTAGCGTTTAAAGTATAGTTGAATTATGAGAATTGTGATCACTATTATTTCTGCGCTCGCTATTGGAGCAATCGCTTGGTTTTTCCTTTTGAGCTCGTATTTTCTCCCTAAAAATTATTCTGACTGTCTAAAAACCAGAACAAATGACTATACTAGAAATGATTTAGTCTGCACTTATTCGCCTAGTACTCCTGCTCAGCAAAGATTCTGTATAACGAAAGATGGCATTATTAATCAACTTAAGCAATGCTTAATCGTTTACTACAATCCTTCGTTTGTATTCCCTAAAAGTATAGACGAATGCATCCAAAAGATTGGGTCCACTAATGGTCAAGTGTGTGATCTCGATGTTAATAGGCGTGGAGCGTATGATGGTGAACTAGCCCAAAAGCTAGTTGATGAGTGTATAAAAAATAGTGGGCAAGATAAAGCAAAGAGTTTTGGTGCGACAGGATGCTCGATTAGATTCCAGCAGTAATAGCTTGTCTTTCTTTGAAGGGCGAATTGAAGAAACTAAAGCTGAGTGATAGTATAGTTATATGCAAAAGATTGTTCCTAATTTGTGGTTTAACCGCAATGCTAAAGAGGCAGTCGATTATTATGTCTCGGTATTTAAGGACAGCAAGTTAATTAGTACGACTTATTATCCAAAAGAAGGGCTAGAGGACTTCCAAAAATCATTTGCGGGGCAGGTACTTACTATCGAATTTGAGCTACTAGGACAGCGATTTGTGGCAATCAATGCGGGGGATGAATTTAAATTTAGCGAGGCAGTGTCCTTTACGGTGATGTGCAAAGATCAAGCGGAGATCGATTACTACTGGAGCAAACTTTCCTCGATTCCCGAATCTGAGCAGTGTGGGTGGTGCAAAGATAGGTATGGTCTGAGCTGGCAAATTAACCCGGAAAACATGGAAGAACTGATGAAAGTGCCTGGAGCATTTGCAGTAATGATGAAGCAAAAGAAAATTGTGATAGCTGAGTACACAAAATGAGTAGAGTACAAATACCTGGTGGGTTAGTGCATGAGGTTCCAGAAGATTTGAAGAGAGCTTTGGGGGCAGATCCCAAGTCTCTGCGTGTATGGGAGAGTCTGACTCCACTGGCGCGAAATGAGTGGATCTGCTGGGTAACATTTGTAAAGAAAGAAGAAACTAGAAACGAGCATGTACTGCGAGTGGTAGAAGAACTAAAAGAAGGGAAGCGGAGGCCGTGTTGCTGGATAGGTTGCATCCACCGCAAAGATAAAGCAGTCAGTCCGTCGGTAAAGGCAATACTCCAGAAAAAGAAGATCTGAAACTCATGATAAAATCTAAAAAATGAAGAATGTTGTATTGAGTTCTAGCGCAAAAGTAAAAATAAATGCACCAATAAATCGAGTCTGGCAACTGCAGTCAGACATTAATCGTTGGCCGCGGTGGCAAAATGATGTTGCGACTGCAAAGTTAGATGGAAAACTGACAAAAGGGAGTGTTTTCCGCTGGAAAGCGATGGGGATGTCCATAGTTTCGAGATTGCAACGAGTAGATAAGCCTAATCGGTTAGAGTGGAGTGGTGACTCGCTCGGGATGCATGCTGAACATAAATGGAAATTTGTTCAGGATGGGCGGGAGACTTGGGTTGAGACATGGGAAGAACTATCGGGATGGTTCCCTAGAATACTAAAACTTTTTGATAAAGATTTTTTGACTAAATCGCTCAACAAAGCACTAATAAAACTAAAACTAGAAGCAGAAAAAGGTGAGTAGATTTGACTATTAGTACAACTAGGTGTAGTGTGTGCATATGACAACTACTTCAAGTGCTTCAACTACTAACAAACAACGAGTTACCCTGTTTCTTAAACCATCAATATTGAAACATGCACGCGCAGAGGCAATTGTCGAAGATATCACCCTCACAAAACTGGTAGAAAAAGCCTTAATTGCCTATTTGCCCGCAGAGATTGTGATAAAGAAAGTAGATGAGGTCTGAGCCGGTTAGTCGAAAATAGTTTGGTTACGTAGGATCCTGACAAGTTACAAATTTTAATTAGTTAATATCGAGGTACGTTTATGGTAAATGAAAATAAAAACAAAGTATTGGCAGCTGTTGCTGGAGCAGTAGTTGGAGCAGGAGCGGTACTGGCCGGTGCGATAGCTATGGCTGATAAAACCAATCAAAACAAAGTTGGAAATGTCCTAGAAAAAGCCAAAGAAATTATCAAAGGATATGGCAAAGAGGCAAATAAGCAAACCGAAAAAGGGAGAGAGAGTGTCAAAAAAATAGCCGGTAAAGCGATCAAAAAAGCCGAGCAAGTAACTAAAATAGCAAAGAAAGGGGTAAGCAACCTATGACAGAGCTATTGGAACAAACCAAAATAGGAGCTAGTAATTCTCAAAAAACTGAATACCTCATTTATTATTTCTTTGGAACACTAGAAGCACTACTTGCTTTTAGACTCTTATTTAAACTAGCTGGGGCTAGCGTAAATAGCGTATTTGTAAGAATGATTTATGGCCTGACAGGAATATTTACTTGGCCCTTTGAAGGAATATTTAGAAGAGCATTTGCACAGGGTGTAGAAACTACGTCGGTATTTGAGCCGGCAACGATAGTGGCCATTGCGGTATATGCGATCGCGGCTTGGGGGATAGTCAGGCTAGTCCGCATATCTTCAGGTGAACAGCAAAGCGAATAAATTATTTAATATTTGAGGATAAAGATATGACAACAGTTGTAAATAACCCATCGGGACAAAGTGAGTCGGGGGGATATGGATTTTTCCTCGGAGTAATCGCGCTTGTTGTGTTTGGGATTATCTTTATCTATTTCGGTATTCCGGCGTTTAGGCAAATGGGGACACCACAAATTACGGTTCCTACTGAAGTGCAGATGCCAGATAAAATTGATGTAAATGTAAATAATTAATTAATTAATAAAGGAGATAAAAGTATGGGAATCATAATGTGGATAATATTCGGAGCTCTAGCAGGTTGGATCTCGTCGATGTTTATGAGTACCGATTCGAGTCAAGGCGCGCTAGGCAATATTGTGATGGGAATAATTGGATCGATCGCGGCGGGATTTTTGATGCCAATCCTGGGAATGTCCGGAGTGACTGGATTTAATCTATATAGCGTAGTAGTCGCAGTCATTGGGGCGATGGTCGTGATCTCTGTAGCTCGGATGATCCGTAAATGAGGAGCGACCTAGCCCAGGACACGACAGAGAGCGTCAAACAGGATAAGATCGTCGTTGCAGGGCTGGTGCGCAAATCAAATAGGATTTTGGCGAGTATATCAACGCACAAATTCCCACTCGACTTGTTCCCGGATACAATCAATGTAGAGGAGGGGAGAGTGACCGTGATTGTGCGTAACTTCTTTTGGTCGTCGCAAATATATAGTGTCGACATAAAAAATATTGCCAACGTACTACTGAACACTGCACCATTTTTTGCTCAACTGGTAATTGTCTCCAAAACATTTGCGGAGAACGAGATTAGAGTCAATAATCTCTGGATTAACCAGGCTATATACGTGCGGAGACTGATTGAAGGACTTAGAGTGCTAGAAAGTAACCAAGTTGATACATCTATCTACACAAAACGTGAGCTAATTGGGAAACTCGAAGATTTGAGTTCGACAGAAACGGTGACTTGAAAATATATCGGAACCTAGAGGAGTGATGATTATGCTAAATATGATTATGTTGCTAGTTGTGGGGTCGGCGCTGACATATATATCTCGGTACAACCTCGAGCCAGTAAACGTGAATATGGGAGTTTATACGGTTCTCAACGTGCCCCTATTTTATGTGATTGTTGGCTCTTTGCTGGTTGGGCTCGTACTGAGTTACATCATGCAGATTCTAAGTAATATCGTGACATTTTTTGAGATGCGAGGGAAAAGTAGAGAAATCCAAACCAATAAAAACGAAATACTTAGTCTCACCAAAACAGTTCATCAGCTAGAGCTAGATAATGAAAAACTTAAACACGACGGGCCAAAACCAACTGATTCGAAGGCACTATGAGAGCACTGCTGGCAAAAATTTATAAAGCCTTAAAACTCCCAAAGGGTATTCAGTTAAAAATAATGAGATTGATGCAAGACAAGTTTTTGGTCGGAGTGACTGGAGTGGTGTTTAATGACCGAGGCGAAGTATTATTGTTTAAACATAGCTATCGGACACATTCTTGGGCATTGCCGGGGGGATATTTAAAAGCTCATGAGCACCCAAGTGAAGGACTCGAGCGAGAGATATTTGAAGAGTCAGGACTAGTTGTGAGCATGGATCGGGAACTAAAAATACGGACTGATCGTGAGACAGCGAGGATAGATATTGGTTATATTGGGGTGCTGATTGGTGGGGTATTTACTTCCTCTAGTGAAGTTGCGGAGTGTGGGTTTTTTGCTCAAGATAAAATGCCATTATTGCGGAGTAATCAAGTATTTTTGATAGATGAGGCGAGCAAGTTATTTAAGCATTAAATTTGGCTAAATAATGTTTGGCTAGCTCTTTGATTTCTGGAGTAATTTTTACAAGACACATCCCAACCTCATATTGACCGTACACAACATACGAATTGAGGGGAGCTAGCAACATGGCTGGGAGTGCGAGCAAATCCTCCTCGCCCTCGACATGGATAACCTGTGATTTGTGGGTTGCTGCATAGCGAGCTAGGCTACTACCGAGAAGATCGGCAATCTGAGGGTTAATGGTGCCTGGGGGATTGGAGATCTCGGCATCGATAGACGGAAAATACTTGACGATCAAGTCGTCTGACAGACGCTTCCGCCTAGTTGAGTAATCTACTAGACTGAGGGTGGGTGAGAAGTTGGCTTTAATCAGGTTGATCGTGACTACATCCCCCACGGAGATGACATAATTGTCTGGCAAAATGCTAGAGATGAGCTTTGACGCATCCTGAAAGATGATCCCCAGGGGTTGCTTTAGAGTTTTGCGTAGAGATGAAGAGAGAGTAGATGCTTCGTGGGACAAGAAAAACTTGGAGTAGGAGCGACCAAAAAAATCGATTTCACCGGCGCGAATACGACTAGAACTAATTATCTGTTGATCATCGCCCGATAGATAGGGGATAGTAATGATTTGGAGCGGGGCCAAGCCGTTTAATTGTCGACGGTCGTTGATGATTTGAGCATTGTGCCTAGTTGAGTCGGTAACAAAGATGGTTTTGATAAGTTTGTTGGTTAGGGTCGGTCCGTAGATATCATCAATTGGGATAATCTCGGCTTTATGGAGGAGGTGATGCTCATCGAGGAGAGTTTGGAGGTTGGCTAACCGAGTGTCGAAGCTTTCGATCGAGTGAACATAGCTTTTGGTGGGTGAGAGGTTGGTTTGGGTGAGTCCAATAAGGAGTCGATCGACTTGATTGATGGCGGTAAAGATAAAATGCTGATGGCCGAGGTGGAGATGGTCAAAGGTGCCGCCCAAAACCCCCAAGTGAGTGGAGTGTGTCATATCTATAGTTTGAGACGCAAAATGGCTGCGCTCACGATCTGGCCAATCATTTGAGTAAACGTGAGCCCGGCGGCTCGGCCCGCAATGGTAAAAAACGAAGATTCGTTCGGATCGGACATGAGCCCTGGTGGATGGTTGATTTCCATTATGTGGGGTACGCCTTTGGAGTCGAGTCTGATGTCGAGCCGACCGAAATCCTGGCAACCAATAGATGTATAGCCACGCATAGATAGATCGGTGATTTGGCGCTCGAGCTTGGGGGTGAGGTGTGCGGGGCAAAACTCGGTTTGGTGCATGGGGACAACGCCGGTGGCGCCGTAGATAAACTTGGCTTCGTAGCTATCGATGGCGGGGGCGTCTTTGGGTAGTCCTGCAAAGTTGATCTCGACGATGGGGAGGACAGTGAGGCTATTACCGTTACCGATAATGGCGACGGTAAACTCGCGGCCGGACAGGTATGATTCCACGAGGGCAGCTTGGTGGTACTCTTTTATCACGCGTGTTACGGCTTTCCTGAGCTCGGTATTATTTTTGACGATAGAATTTGATTTGATGCCAATGCCAGATCCTTCGTTGCTAGGTTTGACGATCAAGGGGAAGGTGAGGGATTTTTTTAGTATTTCTGAGGGAGTGGTAAAGAGTTGGGAGTTGGCGGTTGTGACTCCGTTCGCGCGCCAGATCTCTTTGGCGCGGGATTTGTTTAAAATGAGTGCAGAGGAGAGTGGCCCGGGGCCAGTGTATGGGATACCAAGAATCTCGCAGAGCATGGGGATATGAGCTTCGCGGTCGGAACCACGACTCATTCCCTCGGCCAGGTTAAAAACTAGATCAAGGTGCGGCTTGCCAGCACGCAGACGCTCGTAGATATCGTCATCGACAGGGAAGTACTCGACTGTATGGCCGTTGCTTTCGACTGCTTGGCCGGTGGCCTCTGTGGTTTTCCACTCATCACCTTCGATGTGTTTTTCGAGGGCAGGATCGGTCCGATCATAACCAGTAGGGCGCGCGTTGTAGACAAGGCCAATTTTCATAGGGGATTATTTTTTGAGTTCGAGTTTTTGGAACTGTCCCCGCCGAAACATCTCCAGAATAATAGCATAGACGGCAATATCTTTGACATTGTCAGAGATACTCTCATTTTGGGGAGCTTGAGTGGGATTCATGAGAAGATTTTTGAGTCGCTCGATTTTTTCGGCTAGACGAAAAGTGATCCCAAGCTCTTGGATATTTAAGATATTACCTTTACCGTAGTCTTTGTGTTTTTGGATAAAGGTGGCGAGGAGCTCATCGGTAATTGCCTTAAACGATTCATCGAGATATTGTGGATCCTGGTTTGACATAGGAATTATTATGACATATTTGGGGCAGTGGTAAATAGTGAACTAGTGTGATATACTCATGTCAGTTAATTTACATGACGCAACTAAGTTGTAGGCGTGAGATTTTGGACTAGGGAAGAAATACTTAGGTTCGAGGTCTTTCCTAATTTTTTTAGAAGTGTCGAAAAGGATAAATATATGTCGCAACAGCGAAGCTGGTTTGGTGGATCCAAGCCCAATTATAGGAGTGCCGGTCGTGGCCGAGCAGGGGGCAACAAAATCAAGTATATGTCGGTAAGTCCGGCAATGCTGATCAAAAAAGCTGTTCCTCTGGAAACTAGGGTATATACCCCGACACACAAGTTTGTCGATTTCCCCCTAGATCCACAGATCCAAAAAAACATTGCTCACAAAGGATACATAAGTCCCACACCTATCCAAGACCAGGTAATCCCCTCGATTATCGAAGGTAGAGATGTGATTGGGCTAGCCTCCACCGGGACAGGCAAGACAGCGGCATTTTTACTACCCCTGATTGATAAAATCATGAAACACCCAGGTCAAAAAGTCTTGATTGTAACCCCGACCCGCGAGCTCGCAGTACAGATTATGGAAGAGGGCAGAGCCTTCTCATTTGGAACCAGACAGTTCTTCACAATCTGTATCGGTGGGGTAGATATTGGTCGCCAAGTGCGTGAGTTGCGCCGCAATCCACAATTTGTGGTGGGTACGCCAGGGCGACTGCGCGATTTGTCGGAGAGACGAGAACTCAAGCTATATGAATATCGGACTATCGTACTCGATGAAGTAGATCGGATGTTGGATATGGGTTTTGTCAACGAAATGCGTGACCTAGTCGCGCAGTTGCCAAAAGAGCGCCATTCATTGTTTTTCTCCGCAACCATGTCGGACAAAGCCCGCGTCATCGCACGCGAATTTCTTCATGATCCAGTGACCGTAGAGGTAGCCAAACAACGAGCCTCCGAGAATGTCGATCAAGATATCGTCAAGCTCAATGGTCGCAACAAGGTCGAGGTTTTGCACGAAATGTTGATCCGCCCAGAGTTTGAAAAAGTACTGTTGTTTGGTCGCACTAAACACGGGATGGAAAAGCTGACGATGGAGTTGGAGAAACGTGGGTTTGCCGCTACCTCGATCCATGGCAACAAATCCCAATCGCAAAGACAGCGAGCACTCCAGGCATTCAAAAATAACCAAGTCCAGGTACTACTAGCGACCGATGTGGCCTCGCGCGGACTGGATATCGATAGCGTGTCCCACGTGATCAACTGGGAGCTACCTGAGACCTACGATGACTACATCCATAGGATTGGTCGCACAGGCCGGGCAGATAGACCAGGTGTAGCCTTGACCTTTATTGATTGAGGTCGAGAGGTAGATTTCACGCTATAATGCAGTTATATGCATAGCGATTTGGTCAGAAGAGGATACGACAAAATTGCCTTCGAGTATTTAGCTAAAAGGGTAAATCTTAAGAGTGGGAAATACGTGCAACAGCTCCTCAAGTATTTACCAAAAAATGCAAGCGTGTTGGACCTAGGCTGCGGGGCAGGGGTACCGGTTGACGATTTGTTTCTCAAGGCCGGTCACTTGGTAACAGGAATTGATATTTCGAGTGAACAAATTAAGCTGGCCCAGAAGAACTGTAAGGGTGGCGAGTTTATTGTGGGAAATATTGCTGATTTGAAAACAGGGGATTACAAGGTAGACGCGGTGGTGTCGTTTTATACTTTGTTCCATGTAGAGCGAGATAAACACAGTAAAATCCTTAAAACAATTGCAAGCTATTTACCAAAGGGTGGAATGTTACTCCTAACCATGGGGGATAGAGAGTTTGAAGGCGAGCATATTATGTATGGAGAGAAGATGTGGTCCAGCCAGTTTGGGACTGCCAAGAATCGCAAAGTAGTGGAAGAAGCTGGCTTTAGAGTACTGATGGACGAGTTGGATAGTAGCGGAGGGGAGCGACACCAGATAATCATGGCCGAGAAGTTATGATGAGAGAGGTGGCAGAGCTACACGTCCGATCCTTACAAACGACTGCTAGTTCGCGTAGAGGTGTGGCCTACGTTGAAACCCTTTATCACCTCGTGAATAAAATTGGTTACGTCAAAACAATTAGTCGCAAAGATCACGTGGTGGGGGTGGTTTCTGGGATTGGCTCACTGATTTTGACTTTGGCAGTAGACCCAGTGTGGCAGGGTAAAGGTATTGGAAAACAGTTGATTGCGTTATTACCTCAACGACTATGGGTATATACCAATGAAAATGCGAGTGGATTTTATGAGAAACAAGGATTTACACGAATAGGAAAACTTGGGAATGTGATTGTTTTATGGAGAAAATAATCACGAAATGGTGTTGGCTGTTGGTAAGCTTGCTCCTGTTAGGCATGTTTGTGTATGGCTACAAAGAGATGTATTTTCATCAGGACGACTTGGACTGGTTTGTAATTGCCAAAGGGAATATTGGAGATGTAATCCGCTATCCGATTGGTGACCATGTCAATTACGTGTGGCGAGCCCTAATCAAGATTGAGTGGGAAGCATTTGGCTGGTATTATCCAACCTATTTGGGCGTATCTTTGTTGATCCATGTGTTAGTTATAAAAAGCTTGTATCAAATCACTAAAGCAACGACGGGGAGGAGAGATCTAGGCTCAATTGTGGCAATGTTGTTTTGCGTGAATACAAACTGGACTGAAACAATACTTTGGATGTCTGGGCAGACGATCACGATTACAGCCTTATTTGTGCTCTTTGTCATGTATAGAGTGTGGCAGGATAAACTGAGTTGGTTTTGGCTGATTATTTGTAGTTGGACATCGGCGCTGGCAATTGGGATGTACGGGGCTATCTGGTTTGTTTATCCCAAATTGAGGGGGAGGATAGCGGGCGTTTTGCTACTGCTAGGCGCGTTTTACTATTTTTTGAGTACAGATGGGACGGCGATAGAGTATGGACTAGCGTGGGCAGTGGCAGTCGTGATGGTGGCTGGCCTTGGGTTTTTGTATAGCGTGGTAGGGAGACTGCTGTTACCATTTGATATGTTTGAGAAATGGGCGATTGCGATTGTTGTGGTGATCTCTATATGGCTGGGAATGCAGTATAGAGACAAAATAAAAGAAGTTTGGCGGGACCCCTGGAGCCAATTTCTGAGTATTCAACTAGTCTTGTACTACTTGATTGTGGCGGCGGGGAGGGCACAGTATGGCATCGGAATTATGCGGGCTGAGAGATATGCTTATTTGGGACTGGCCTTGTTTTTACTACTGATCGCACGGACCCTCAGAAAAATAGAGCTAAAAAAATGGCATCTTGCGGGCGTGGGAATTATCGTGGTGATGCAGAGCATAAGTTTATTTTTCCGGGCGAATGAGTACCGGGTGAGGCCACAACAACTCAAACAACTGATCGATGAGATGAGGACCGATGGGGTGGATAGTGGCAAGAGTCAGGATTATCTGCCACATTTTGTATTCAACGACGAGCGATGGCGCTATAGCGACCTGCAAAAATTGCTCAAATAATTGACCTATTTCTCGAAGTCTGACATGATAAGGAGAGGATCCCTTTGGTAGGACTAGGAGTATATGGCAGATCAAGATGCACAAGATATAAATCAAATGATGTCGGCAAGGCCAGAGGTAGTCTCCAGCGCGCCTAAAAAATCAAGGTTTTTATGGGTAGTTTTGGGATGTGTGGTCGTAGGTGTGGGATTGGGAGTTGTGGTCTATCAACAATCCATCAAGCCAAAACCTAGCCCGACTACTAGCCTCAAGCCGACACCAAAGGCGACGACTGCAGCTCCCGTAACTCCAGAAACAAATGTGGTGACTCCAACGGGAGTAACGCAGCCACTGCCAAATAACATGACTTTCCCTGAGACTGGTAGGGTCAGAGTTTTTTCTAGTTTGCCTAACCTACAACTGCTTCTGACGTTGAATACGGCTGGCGTGATCAAGACCATTACTCTCCCGGCAAGGCCGACCAGCACTACAAATGCCATGAACTACACTGACTCGAGTTTTGAGGTAACTGCTGGGAGTACGGCGTCGATTTCGGCTAACCTGAACAAGGACACTGGCCCCAAAATGGGAGGGTGGATCTTGCCGGTAGGGGATACAAAGTGTGGGGTCACGGCCTTTATGGAGATAACTCCAATGCTTACATGGGCACAAGCAAACTTGGCTCCAGGCAAAACCATTTTCGCGAAGCAATGTTGGTCGGATACGATCGACCCCAAGGATCCCTCGTCTTATGATTTTAATGATTTTTTCTTGGCTTGGAGTTATATCCCCGGAGGGAGTACTGCCTCGCCAATTCCTAGCTCGTCGCCTGCAGCAAGTCCGTCCCCATCTGCCTCGGCATCAAAAGCACCTTCGCCATCACCGAGCATCGCAGCTAGTCCGAGTCCGAGCGCGAAAGCTAGCGTGTCACCCAGTCCAACACCAACTCCTACGCCCACTCCCACAACCTCGCCGAGGGTTAGTATGCCAGATACA
>DALYDJ010000009.1:16074-17507 GCA_031973275.1 Candidatus Woesebacteria bacterium | reverse complement strand
AAAGAAGAAAAACATAAAAATGTTAGAACACATTGGACCCATGTGTTTATGATCAAATACATCGCATACTGTCGCAAATCAACTGATGAGCCTGACCGCCAGATATTATCTATCGAGGCACAGGTAGCGGAACTGAAGGAGTTTGCACAGCGGGAACACTTGGAGATTGTAGAGTGGATAACCGAGTCTAAAACAGCCAAAAAACCAGGACGATATGAATTTGCCCGCATGTTACGAATGCTCGATAGTGGTGAAGCACAAGGGATTGTGTCGTGGCACGCCGATAGATTAGCCAGAAACAGTATTGATGGCGGGCAAATAGTCTATATGCTTGATACTGGCAAACTGCTTGATCTCAAATTTCCTTCGTTTTGGTTCGAGAATACTCCGCAAGGCAAGTTTATGCTCAGTATCGCGTTTGGCCAGTCCAAGTACTATGTGGACAACCTAAGTGAGAACGTGAAGCGTGACAACCGCCAAAAACTGAGAATGGGTAACTGGCCAAACAAAGCTCCGTTTGGTTATCTGAATGACCCAGGAACCAAAACGATCCATGTGGACAAAAAGCGAGCGCTTTTTGTCACTAAAGCGTTCAAGCAGTTTGCCAGCGGTGGCTACACCTATGATGATATCCGCAATTATCTGACTCAAAACGGTATCCGCAACACTAGCGGTAGTGTACTTCACCTAGATAAAGTGAAGCGGATACTGACTGACCCGTTCTACTACGGCGTCATGCGGTTTAACGGCGAGCTATATGAAGGCAAACATCAACCCCTCATAAGTAAAAAGTTGTTTGATGTTTGCCAGAAAGTTGTGGCTGATCATAGCCGCAAACAGAAGATAGTCAAACATAGCTTTGACTATCTAGGACTCGCCAAGTGTGGAGAGTGTGGTGCCTCTATCACCGCCGAGAAACACAAAAAGCACTACCGCCGTACTAACCGTGATGTTGAATACATCTACTATCGCTGTTCCAAGAAGCGAGGTGTATGCTCCCAAAAATATGTTGAGCAGACCGACCTAGTACCCCAATTACACAAGATTGTGGGTAGCGCCTCACTCTCGCCGTTTGCGGCTAATAAATTCACCGAGTGGGCTATGCATGACTCCGAACAAGAAAGGTCTAAATCTGCCGAGGAGATTACAACCCTCAAGCAACAACTAACCAAAACCGCAGAGAAACTAGATCGACTGCTTGAGGGTTACTTGGATAAAGTAATTTCCTCGGCAGAATACATGGACAAGAAAAACAAGCTCATTGAGTTACGAGCCACTCTCTCATCAAAAATTAAGGAATTAGAAGCTAAAGGAGTTGAGTGGCTCGAACCTTTTAGTGACTTTGTGAATGGTGCGCTGCAAGCGCACCAAATCGCGCGCGCGAAAACTCAAGGCCATGATTTGCTCATCATGGCCAAAACTGTCGGCTCGAC
>DALYDJ010000009.1:14445-16046 GCA_031973275.1 Candidatus Woesebacteria bacterium | reverse complement strand
TTCATTTTGCGTGATCGCCAATTGTCTGCAAACTACAAAATCCAGGGATATTCAGCGCTCCTGGCGGGGCGGGGCGCCTGGAGCGCCAACAATTTTGCGACCAACATACCTAACTTGTTGACCTTCCTTGAGAGTGTTGGAACTTATTTTAGATTTAACTTGGAATTATGAGCTTGCTACTGTGTTTGATTGTTCTTCAAGCTCAAATGGTGGCTGATTTATACAAAGTTGGTTATATTTCTGGTTATCATCTAGAATCTTTTATATGATGCCTAGCGCAGAAACTCCGATTATGTCTGAAATAACTAAGTTGGGTGACCCGGTAATTTGCCATACCTATTCCGATGTTGCCGAGGCGTTGTCTTTCGTCCCACGAGATTCAACTGTTATAGAAATGCCTTTTCATATGCTAAAAATGAAAGGCTATTTGGCTAGCGAAATAATCGACCGCTTTGCAGGTGATGAAAATAGAGATAGAGAATTGCGGTCAACTATTGCGATTGGCAAACTGGAGAAGGACGGAAGAGGGATAGCATTGATGACGTACTCAGAAGGCAAACTGACACCAATAGTTAAGGATGAACCAATAATTGGTTTTCATGCCTGTGGTGCTAAACAGGCGATACTTCAGTTGATTCATGGTATGTACGCCATGCCAGGAAGATTCGTTTTTGGGATGAAAGCGGGAAAGGAGTTTAGCCTAGCTTTTAAGCTTGCTTACGATATCCCCTCAGCAACGGTTGGACATAACGATCGTGAAACTGATTGGGGTGCTTTTTTAGTCAATTCAAAAAATATGGGGAATATTCTCCCCCAGGAACTTGCAACCAAAATTGGAAATATTTCGGTACCTAATATTGGGCAGGATGGACCAGATACCAGCGCCTTTCTTTTAGCTAACCAAGCCGCGATGTTATCCCACCTCCCAGATTCAGCAATCAACCTTACTGAAACACTAAATGCTGTTAATTCCTCTACCCTATATTTTGATAATGAAACAGATAAGGTAGTTGTCGCTAAATTAATTCCAATGATCGAGACGGCTCATGCAAACAATGATTTTATACTCTTTAAAAATGAGTTGAGAAAACTGTATCAAGTGTTTTATTCTTGAGTGATATCGCAACTTTGCCTGTGACATCCCAAATCAGTTGACCCTGTTTGAAAGCGTTGGAACTTATTTACAGGTAAAGATTGCCTGAATCCATTTTTGATCGTTGTCATCTAAGTGCAAGATTTTATACCCTGTGTCAGTTGCAATTTTTTGAAGTGATTCCGTTGAATAGTAGTAGAAATCTCTTTCAATTCCCCTACTTCTTCCGCTACGTTCATAGCCTTCACCTTTAATCACAGTGAGAAATATTATTTTCTCGTTTTGTAGTTTTGGTTTTACTTTTACCAAGAAGTTTGAGAATTCTTCTGGCGTGAAGTGAACGAACACGGCGTTGGCGTAAATACAATCTACCACCATCGGGAGTTCATCGTTCTTTGCATCGTAGCTGTGAGCAGCTAATCCTCTATCATTGAGTATATCTACAAATTCTTGCACGTAATCACTCGCGACTACCTCATATCCAGCTGTTTTCAGTGCATCTGCATCA
>DALYDJ010000009.1:4996-14435 GCA_031973275.1 Candidatus Woesebacteria bacterium | reverse complement strand
ATCCGAGACAAGATTCTCGAGCGAGAGGCCCAAACGCTTGGCATGATCTGTCAGTCAAAACTTTTAACTTTGCCAGGTATGCTCGGTATTGGTTTAAGCATGGGGATCTTAAGACAAAAACGCAGATACTTGGCGCACTCGGATCGAACCTAAATATACTTGATAAAAAAGTATCTATAGATGGGTATAAACACTACTTCTTGATACAGAAAGGCAAGGAAGATGTGATAGCAATGGCTAAGATGATCGAACCTGAAAAATGGTTGGATATACTGACTAGAATTGACGTAGTAGATACCCTACGTCCACAATGGTTGCCGGGCTAGGATTCGAACCTAGAAATACGGCTTCAAAGGCCGCTGTGATACCATTTCACCACCCGGCAGGGTGTGACAGAGGTATTTTACTACGAAAAGCTCAAATTTAGTGCCAGCCGTTGTGCTGACCCCTGGCATCTTGGAGGGTGTTCTGGAAAATCCGGCGCAAAGTCTCTTCAAAATCGACTCCGTACATATCAAGAATGATGTTGTAGGTGCCGTTGGTTTCTTTGGGGGGGCCAAAGAAAGGATTGGCATTGGGATCGATAAAGTAGTACCTACCAGAGGCATCGATCCGGATATCGATACGGGCATAGTCGGACATTTTCAGAACGTCGAAACAATTTTTAACATAGCCTTTGAGAACGGGATCTTCGTATTTCACATATGATAATTCTCGCCAACTATGCCATTTTTTATCAAAGGTCTCGATATCGTCGGTCCCCTCCCCCACTTTGCGCTGAACTGCATAAACCTTGGTATTTAAGCCGTCGAGGACAGAGGCCGTGACCTCGATCCCGGCAATAAACTCGTCAATCAGAATCGGCTGCTTGAAAGTAGTAATCAAGTCTTTGAGCTTGGCCCGTAGCTCCCGTTCATTTTTGCATAAACTATCGCTAGCTATACCCACACTGCCGTGCTCGTTATTGAGCTTGGGGAACAAAGGGTACCTGAGCGTGGGGTCGATCATATCGGTGCTGCTCGTGACTAATTGGTGACTAGGGACTGGGATCCCAGAGCTTTGCATGAGCTGGTACATGAGAAATTTGTTGCACCCGAGAGCCCAGCCAAGTGTCCCGGCGCCGGTGTAGGGAATGTGGAGAACTTCGAGAATCCCAGGGATAGATGCCCCCAGCTCGATCCTGCCACGCACCGAGTCGACGAGGTTGATGACCATGTCGGGGGCAAACTTTTGCAGAGCCGAGGTCATGCGATCGTCACCGGGGATAGTGATCGCGTCGATACCCATACGTGCAACATATTTTTGAACCTCGCCTGCGTAGAGATCGGCGTCTTTGTCGCTCTGGTATATTTCTTCAGAGTCAAAATATTCCCGCTTGACGTCGGTATAGAGGATCGCGACTTTGCTCGGGAGGACTAGAAGATCTTCTTGTTTAGCGCCAGGCTCATCAGTCATATCAATATCCCCATTCTCGCATAGTATTTTGGAGGAGTCGTTTGAGTAATATTTTGAAAGGGACGCCGTACATGGGCAGAACATGGGAGATCTCACAGTCACAGAAAGATTCGGGTGGAGCAAAATGACAATTGGCATTGGCATCGATAAAATAATAGTTTCCCTGCCGATCCATGCGAATATCGAACTTGCCGTAGTCATCCATGCGCATCACGTCGAAGGCTTTTTTTACAAACGCATCCAAAACAGGGTCACGATATTTTACTTTTTTGAGAATCTGATCATATTCTTTGACGCTGACATTCCAGACTAGGTTGTAGTCCATAAACTGGTGTTTGGGATTGCCGGGCAAATTGATAACCCGCTCGACGGTGTAGACTTTGCGGTTGTATGACTGGAAGAGGAAAGCTGCGAACTCGCGACCATCGATAAACTCGGAAACGAGAACATCTTGCTGGTAGGTACGCAGGAGGTAGCGGAGGCGCCGGCGTAATTGGTCCTCGTTTTCGACCACGCTCTCGGGTTTGATCTCGATATTAGAGTGTTCTTCGTTGAGTTTGAGAATCAGGGGAAAGCGGAGAGTGGGGTCGAGGGGGGTGTTGCGACTAGACATGAGCTGGAATCTGGGCACGGGAACACCATGCTGGGAAAGTAAGGCGTGCATCAAATACTTGTTGCAACCAAGGGAAAAACCCAAAATATTGGTACCGGTGTAGGGTATCTCGAGTAGTTCGAGGGCGGCAGGGACTGTGGCGCCTAGATAATCGTAACCCTTGACGGTGGTGACCAAGTTGAGAGCCATGTCGGGCTTTTCTTTTTTAAGACGCTCAGTCATATGGGCGTCGGCCTTTATATATACTGTTGCGACCCCGAGTTTTTGAAAATAAGGGTCAAAAAGTAACGCCTCCTCGTAGGAGCCGTCGATAGTCTGGAATTCCTCGTCGGTGGAGCAGTATTCGCGCTTGGCGTCGGTATAGAGAATGGCAATTTTTTTTGGGAGCTTGCCCCCTTTGCGGTTGACTTTAGCGATTAGTCCCCTAGTGTTGGGTGAATTTACAATATTTGTAACCATAGAGTATTTTTATACATTATCTAGCGATATTTGCAATATAATAAACATATGCAAAATGTTTACTTGACTAAAGGCGAGAGTTTGGCGGAGCAATATTTTGACGCTGGCCAACTATTTAGCGAAACGATCGGGGAAGGTGTAAAAAAAATTGCCAAGAAAAGGTCGCAATTGGCAAAAAACCGTCGTCTTGTAGCAGAAAAAACTTGGATAAACATCCAGGACAAGCCAGTAGCGGAGGAATTTGTCAGGTGTTTTAAGCAATGGTGTGAAGGGGCAAAAATAAGTTATATCCAGGGGATGTGGTTGCTGACGGATAATCTAAGTGGTTGTCAGACATTTATGGGGAGGTACCACAGTGGGGTTGCCCTCCTCCATACCGAGGAGGATTTTGCGTGTATTGCAGAGCGGATGAGAGGTCATCACACCCTATCTTTTACCGCGGATGGTGAGGTATCGCGCTGTTTGGTTTATAACGACCTGATGCCGGGAGCCGGTCTTTATGGCTGGAAGAAGGATCTGATAGTGGCGGTAGATTCGCTATTTTTGCGAGAGGACAAGATAACCGAAGTGGAGTCGCCGCTGATCGCAAATATCGTCGCGTGGATGGTCTGGAGAATGAAACCCGAGGAGGCAAGCCCAGAACATATTTTGCAAAATATAGCGTCGATGGGTACCCTGATCGATGGGTATGCGATCAATGTAGTGCGCAAGGTGGGCGCGAGGATCGAGGGATACAAACTGACGCTGGCGCGCGAAGATCATTTGGTTGAGTATCTAGGGCTAGAACTGGGTTCGTATATCAGGCAAGTAAATATCGTTGATCCGACCTACCCGAAGATAGGGTGGGCGCTACCGCCGAGAAATATCTGGAAAGGTGGGTACAAACTGTTTAAACAACGGCTAAAAACCATGTCAGCTCACGCGCGCTTGTATCAAAAAATCGCACGACAAGAGGTAATGCAATCACAGCTGGAGAATATCCATACTCAGATACAGCAAAGTATTTTTGGGGAACTGCGAGATGCTTATATCAATGTAGATGTGGGGGCGGTATGCGTGGGCTTGGTGGATCTACGCTCTGGAACGAGTGTGTCGTGCAAACTGAATGACCGGCAGGCATGGGATAAGATCGAGTACTTGGATCTAGTTGAGTAAGACAGTACCGCCAATATTAACGCTAGTTCGGAGGTGATGAGAGAATCTCTAAGTCTAGGAACTCTCGACCATGGACTGGAAGCCGCCGTAGGCCATGCGCTTCATATCGAATGGCATCTCCATACCTGGATCAAATTCCTTTGTACTCATTTCTGCCATCACTTTGGCATTGACCTCGTCCCGATGTTCTTTGGACTCGAACATGATAAACGAGAACCAAACGGTTTCACCTTCCTTAGCGCCGGCTAATTCTGGGAAGGTGCGAGCTTTGACGTCACCCATTTCCTGAGCTTTGAGGTCATCGCCCATACATTCGTAGTAGCCGAGTGCCCCGTGTCTCATCCAGCTGTCACGACCCTCCTCTGCCATCTTCTTGTAGGCGGCTGTTTTGTCCTTGGGAACGACTATGATAAATCCATCAATATATTTGCCCATATTGGTTAATCTCCTACTGATTTATAGTGAGTTTTATCCTACTATTTACCACGATCCAATGCAATTGTTAGGGTAAAAATTGAAAAATCTAGTATAATGACATCTTATTGCCGAGGTGGCGCCGTGTCCGTCCGTAGCTCGATAGAGCGAAGGAGGAAAATGGTAGACCAAAGCAACTTGCCGAGGTGGCGAAATGGTAGACGCGCACGCTTGAGGTGCGTGTGTCGCAAGACATGGAGGTTCAAGTCCTCTCCTCGGCACCACGCTTCGCATTGCTACGCAGTGGCGTGGCACATGGGCCTATAGCTCAGCTGGTTAGAGCACCTGCCTCTTAAGTAGGGTGTCCTGGGTTCGAATCCCAGTGGGCCCACCCATGAATTGGATATTATCTAGTGCCTTGATGGCGCTGTCCTCAGTGGTTCTATATCTCGCAGCCCGCAAAAGTTCTCTCGTCAAAAATTCGACTGAATATACGAATCTTTCGATGTATCTCATTCCCACCGTGGTTTTCCTGGTGTCGGCTTACCAACAAAATGCTAGCTTGTACGTCACTCCGTACCAGCTGTTGATACTCACTATCTTTGCTGTTTGTTTTAGTTGGTTGGGGAATGTGGCATCGCTCAAGAGTATCGAGATGGCGCCAAACCCGGGATATAGCTTGGTTATCTCGAAGAGCTATGTCGTGATGACGACCATAGTATCTATCTTTCTCTTTGGCTCTGAGATTTCGTGGCAGTCGGCACTGGCGATCGTTGCTATCATCATTGGTATGGCGACGCTCAGCGTCGGCAAATCGACGAATCAACATGTAAATCCAGCCTGGTTGCCCCTCGCTTTTTTGGCGTTTGTTTGTTGGGGACTTATTTCACTAACCTCAAAATATCTTTTTACGATCGGAGTTGGGATTATCCCTTTGCTTGTCTACACTAGTGGGATTGTGACGATAATTATTATCGGGGAAATTTGGAAGAAAAAACTGCTGGTCAAACCGACAATAGAACAGATGGGACTAATGGTTGTCATGGGCATCTCGGCAGCGGGGTTTGATTATTTTATGCAAACGGCCATTAAGTCTGCTCCAAATGTAGGATTTGTGAATGCGATAAATGCGGGATCTATTGCGATCGTGACTCTGTGTGCCGCCATTTTCTTCAAAGATGAACTGACAGTAAAGAAGCTGGGTGGTGTGCTGATTGCTACCGCTGGTTTGATCGCCCTGGTTATTTAGGACCTTGTTGTTTGTCGTAAGCTTCATCAAAAACATTGCTGAGTTGGTCGATTCGTACACCGTCCCCTGTCGCTTCCCAGAATACTTTGGGTTTCTTGTAGTTGGGTGGGCTAAATGCATTGAGTTTATCTAAGTCAGATGCTTTGATTTCGAAGTCAAATGACGATAAATGCTCGTCAATGTGAGAAATAGTTTCGGATTTTGTGAGCGGCAACAGCCCTGTTGAGACGATCCAATTAAGAACAATTTGATTCTGAGTTTTATCGTATTTTTTAGCTAGTTCCACGAGGAGCGGCCAGTTACGGTTGGCTGTCCGATTACGTCGTAATGGCTGGTAGATGACACATAAAACGTCATTACTCTCGGCAAAATCGATAATCCCATTATCTTCATTTTCTCTGATCTCAAAGTTAAAGCCGATCTCGATCGAGAATAATTTATCACCAAAAACTTTCTTGGCTTCTTTTAGTTCGGGGAGGGATGGATTGTTGAGATTAATATATCTTACCTTGTTGGTTGTCAGCAGTTCCTTATACCAGTTGTATACGGCTTCTTTTCCTATTGCTTCGATTGCTGCTCCACTGAGCGATATAGAATCCATATAGTCCGTGTTAAATTGTTTGAGCATCGTTTCTAGCTCTGCTTTTGAAGATTTTAGATCTGGTGCTGTGTAGAAATAGATGGCTTGGGATAGGAAAAGATTTTTGCGCTGAATTCCAGATTGTTTGACTGCTTCTGCCGCGATCTCGACGCTGTGTCCCTGAGATGTCCAGATGTTAAGCTCGATGTAATTCATTCCATTTTTCAACATGTGAACCATTGCGGCAATTTGTTTTTGGTCATCGTTAGTTGGGTTTTTCTCAGCAAATCCACCTATCCCCCAGGTACCTATGCCTATTTTTGATAAATCTTTGCGCGTGATCATTGAAATTGATTATAATCTACTTTTTCTGGAGCGGTAAGTATCGAGAAGAATGTTATAATCTGTAATTAAATATGGATCCATAGCTCAGTTGGTAGAGCGCTTCGTTTACATCGAAGATGTCAGAGGTTCGAGTCCTCTTGGGTCCACCAGAAAATTACTACTTTATGACTTGGGATAATCCTGCCGAAACATACTTTTTAAACACTACCGGGTCTACTTTTACACCTAGTAGCCCCTCTAAACAGACAAGTCCCTGATAGGTAAACATATCCCAGCCGGTTGCCACTTTTTTATTCAATCTTCTAGCCGTACTTACGAGCGGAGTCATTTCTGTTTCGAAGGTGACATCCACTACATAGGTAAATTTGTCTACAAGTTCTTCAGGAAAGCTGTACTCTTTTACCGATCCACCGATATCGGTAAGGTTTACAAAAATATCTCCTGAAGCTCGACTTAACTCATCGAAACTATAAATTTGAGAGATAAACGGAAAACGCTCTTTTAGTTTTGTAGCTCCAGCAAGCGTTCTGTTGTAGATGGTGATATCACACTTAATTTGTTCTTTTTCTATTTCAAATAGTAATCCTTTTGCGATGTTTCCCGCACCTACTATCGTAATGTTTCTACCATTTAGATCAACAATACTTTGAACAGTGTGTAGCATTCCTCGACCACCCTGAGTATGTCCGACTATTTTCCCGTTGTCGTTAGTAATGTAGCCAATTTTGCCAACAAATTTGGCTGTTTCATCGACTTCGTCAAGCAATGTCGGAAGCACAGCGTCAGATTCAAATCCAGCTGTAATAGCTCCGGTTAGGTTTAATGAGCGTAAACCGTCGATTAAGACTTTTGGGTCCTCGTTGTGAAACAGTACGTACAAAGCATTTACGTCGTTTTCCTGGAAGAATGGATTGTAGATATTTAGTCCTCTAGGACTACTCTCTCTGTGAAATCTGCCGATAAGTTTTGTGTTTGCATCAATTTTCATAAGCTAACTCTCATGTCGTTATTTATTACCTCATTATTAGTTTATCATGCGACGAAAAGGGTTTGCTCTGATATAATTTCACTCGTTAGGTGAAGTAGCCAAGGTGCTGAAGACCTATAGTATGCTATATCGTCTTTCATCATCCTATATATATCTATATCATCGTGTATCATATTGATATAGTGTGTTGCATTTCTATCTAGTGCGTAATATAATGGCATAAGCAAATTGATCTGCGAAGACTTTTGCATTGGGGACAGGAAATTATCTTGTTTATCCCGATGCTCCAGTCAGGATCAAAATGCAGATAGAGAATAGAATTTGGACGGAATTTGAGACATATCTTTTGATGGATCGTAAATTATCCAGCAAAGATGCCTCAACTATTCCTAATAAAAGTCGCTTTAATAAAATTTCACGCTGGTTTTCCTCATGCGATTTCAATCGTAAAAATGTAGGGCTGTTTTTGGCAGAAATGAAGGCTAAGAATGCCACACCTTCTTACATGAATAAAATGATTACCATGTTCAAACATCTTGACCGCTTCTATGCTATGAACTATTCGGCTGATTACCCCAAAGAGCAACTGCGTGATTATTCGTATTTTCATGAGCCGATTCAAATAAAGGAAACGCTTAAGCCTGAGGAAATTATTGCAATATCTGAAGCGGTGCGACCATACAAAAAGAATGCTGTGACTCTTAATATTCGTCAGAAAGCTCTAATTATGTTTATTGCACTTACGGGATGTCGTATCGGAGAGGCTCTGGGGTTACGATGGACAGATATTGGGTCAGAGCCACCATTTGTAATATTTAGAGAGACAAAGAATGGTGAAGATCGAGTGGTTCCCATAGACCAAGCTACTTTTGACAGATTGAATGCCCTTCCACATAGATGTGAGTTTGTATTTTCCAGCTATAGAAGTAATAAACTTGAACATCAAGAAATCAATTTAGACCTTAAAAGTAGAGTAGAACAAGTTGGAATAACTAAGAATGTGACTGCACACACTTTCCGTCATAGCTTTGTAACTACGATGAGGGAACTAGATGTCGATTTCCTGGATATTGCCCATATAGTTGGTCATAGAGATCCAAAAACAACAATGCGTTATCAGAACTCACATATTGCATATTATGCTGAAATAATTCACCTACACCCTCTCCTGCGTGGAGCACTGACTATAGATCAGGTAGCAAAGAGAATAAAGGCGCATGTAGACAAAGTTGTTGATTCTCGTTCTTACGCCATCACATTTTCACAAAATGGGGATGAGATTAACTTCTCGATAAAGAAAATATAATATTGATTAGGTTTTGGCACTGGGCTTCATGTCTGCAATCATTTTTCTTGTCAATGGGAAATCTAAAATAATCATTTGTTTAATCATTCTCTTTCGTAAGTCTGGATTGTCTGGTAATCTAGCGCTATATAAATTTTTCTCATCTTTAAATGCGTCTTTGTTGTAAACAAGAAGAACGGGAAAAATTTTATCTGCAGTTTCTACATCGCCTCTTTCTATGGTGCTTTGTCTCAAGTGTCCAGGATGATCGAATAACCATTGTCCCGTTCGACTAGCTATCTCACCATCAAACGGCGTAACACCTACTGTGGTGGCAGTTTTCTGTTCTGCTCCATTTTCGAGTATTTGCAGCGGGTTTGATAATTCACCCTCCTCTGCCTCATCCAACCTACAAGCTGTACCTCGAACTACAACTTCATCTCTACCAAAATTGTTGTCTAACCATGTTTCTAAATTGGATTCGAGCAAATACCAGTTTGCAAGGTTTACCGCTGCACCTACACTGTTTGGTGAAGGACTAACCTCACCATTTAGCCACTGTATTACGCCATCCGTAAAGAGTGGGTGCAATTCTTCTCGTACTCCTGACCACCGCTTAAACTGTTCAGGATGTTCATTTATTGACTCCATATCCATTTCTGGAGTAGGGATGGGTAAGGGAAAATAAACAATTCTATTATCCTTTTCTGCCATTCTCTTAATTACTTCTTGATCTGGAGATACAAATAACAATCGCTTATCAGCGCTATATAAACCTCTCTCTTTCGCTGAAGGAAAATGATCTTCTGAAAATGTTGTAGGCATATGTTTTTAATATTATCATTTTTATTATTATCATCATTAAATAAAAATGATAAATTTAATATATTTGGAAA
>DALYDJ010000009.1:0-4986 GCA_031973275.1 Candidatus Woesebacteria bacterium | reverse complement strand
TAAATTTATCGCCGGAGAATACTTTATTTATTAAACTAAATCAATATATTTTTAGACCTAATTTGAGTAACTATAAGTCAATGTTCCAAATTTGTGCTTTTCGGCATGATTTACATGGTTATAAGACCCAAAATCCCTTATTTTTGTCATTTCCAGAGTTATTGCGTCGCAAAATGATGGGTATGCGACATTGTGCATGTAGCAAAATTAATTTCCAGATCAACTGGCCTATTGACAATATACTATAAGCCTTCGTATCATTAATATATACAAATAGACAGGCCTCCGTCTTTTGAGACATCTAGCCCTGTACCACTGAGCTTCTAGAGCTCTTCTGTGGTGCGGGGTTTTTTGATGGCCAGATATATAGATTAGATCGAGATCAATAACACGGCGTAGGTGTCACTACACGGCGTTATGTGATCAGACAAAGTTGATTTGAGGAAAGTCGTCTTTACTGTGATTGCATATTGCAGTTACACCCTGCCCTTAGCTAGTGGTAGTACATTGTGGGGTGCCAAACAGAAAAGGCTTCAAGACTGGTCAATGTAACCATACTCGAGTGAATGACAGATGTAGTGTACTAACTTGGGAGTAAAGAGATAAATAAGATTGTGCGAGGTGTGTCTGTGATCCGTCACGCGAGCCTCCCTCTTCTAGGTGTGCCTAGGTTCTGGGATAGGTGACATGGTGCAGGAGATGGGATAGCCCTATTACTCCGATAGAATAAGGGGATTTACTTCCTTATAATCCTCTCGTGCCTGACAGGTTGTTACCCAAATGTTTACCCAGCCTTAGACATTGCCATAGCAGCCAGTACAGCTCCAATAAATTGGATAGCAACATCTTTTGTAAATGTTGCACCAGCTAAAATTAGTTTTTGTGCGTTTTGCCATTTCGTTGGTTCCTGCTTAAAAGCTTCTAGTGATTCCTTAACCTGATTTGTTTGATCTTCTGTGAGCTCACTGTTTACGATATCTTGCAGCTTCGCTATCTGTTGCTCAAAGTTGAGGTTATTTTGCTGATGTTGATTTTGCTCTTGGTGTGCTATTGCTGAATTAACTGGACTTGAAGTTTGGTTGACACTAAAATTTGAGGCAGATCCATATCTGCTTAAATCAGATCCTGGGTCACCGCAACCGAATTCCGCTCCCATCATTCTTAAAACAGACATCATCTTCATTCTTAAAGCAGCAATGTTCATATTTGCATGTTGGGTGCCATTGTAGGAACTTATTTTTGGGGTTATTTTAAACTTCTCATAATTTTTGTGACCTAATGAAACAAGGCTATCAACCGTATCATTAAATTGCTCCCAAATTGATGATTCATCAGTACTATCATATTGATTCTTGCTCTGCGGGCATGAGTGATAAACTCCTAATAGCTGTTCGTAGATTAGTTCTTCTTGAGTAATATCCATGTTTCCTCCTATAAAAATATATTCTATGGTAATGTTTCGCACGAGTTTCCGTCAGAATCTCTGTCTAGTCCATGTGGATCACTGCCTGGTCCCCCACAAGACAAGAAAAATGCTTGTGCCTGTGCATGTGTAGCAAAGTCCCCACAATCCTTGTCAGGTCCACTACAGCTCCCCGTAGATGGTCCCGTGCTCTGGTAGGGACTGGGTTTTGGAGTTAATGAGGGTTTGGGCGTAGTGGTAGGGGTTGGTTTAGGAGTAGGAATGGATGATGGGCTAATAGTTGGGATTGATGTTGGACTGGGATTGATAGTTTCTGTAACTATTGGACTTGGGATAGGGCTAGATATGGATGTTGCTGTGGTGGGGGTTGGAGAACTGCCTACGCTACCGAGAGTCACAAGGCCAATAAAACCATAAATGATATATGACAATAATCGCACCAAGATATTACTTGAGTTGATTCCTGGTATTTTTGATAGAATTTTTTTCATAAGTTTTTGTCCTATATCTACATACTATTTTACTCTATAGGTAAAGACTATATAACTACTATAAATCCGATATATCTGTATGCATTTCGCTGTGGCTAATCTGGGAGATGGTGGGTCAAGCTGGCTCTTTCTATGCCCCCTGGTCAAAAATCTGTTTTGAGATTATGTTAAGTGACATCGTAGGGACTTTTCCGACACCAAAAATTTTCAAATATTTTTTGAGTTATATCTTCTTACTAGATTTGCGTAGACTCTAAATCATTGACTATTAATCGTCGAAATACACAAAATCGACAATTTCTGAACCATCAAACTTTCTTTTACCATATATTTCTGGGATTGTTTTTATAACTACCCCTGTCTTGTTATTTATTTGCTCCCAATAACCATTGGTATATTTCATTGTAGTGTATTTTTCTTGATCTGCAGATCCAGAAGAATAACTTTGAAAGTGTATCCCGCTTGGTGTTAATGCAACTACTTGCGGAAATCCTCCTATATAATGTTGATCGCCTCGTTCTTTAATAATATCTTCCATCGTTATCGCTGCGATCATTGTTTTAAACCATGGCACATTTTGATAAGACTCAAGTGACCAGAGTTTATAAAAATCTGCAGATAGTCTATCTTTTATAACTGAAGCCTTGTATCCCCACGCATCAATTTCGAGTAAGTCAATTTCTCTATAAGTATTTTCGGGATACATTAGCTCAACAACATGTGATTTAGGAAAATTAAAGTCAATTTCCTTTGGTTCCTGCTTATCCGACATTAGGTGCACAATTAATGGAAAGGCTTGCTCGCCAGGAACTATTGGTTTTCCTTCTTTATTCCAGTGATATCTTAGTTTATCTACAGGGACTGCCTGTTTAGAGTGTCTATCTAGATAGCAGAATATTAGTTTGCAGCCACAACTATTTATGTCGATTGGATCGGTTGCTTCTGCAGCACACACAATAGCTGTGTTGAACTCATCTGGCGTTAATAAGTTTATATTTCCTACAAAGTCATCTCTCAGGTTCTTCAATATTTCTCCCGCTTGTCGGGGATTTCCAACAATGCCAACTATACAGTCAGTGATTAAGGGTAAGATTTTTGTTGCTGTATCGCTACCAACTTTAGTTCTTCTATCGGTTGCTCTACTATCTGCAATTAGGACTGGTCCCTCTATAAAATGTTCAGCAATAACAATGGTCATAGATTTTAGCTATTTGGTTTTACTGCTTGCCACCTCGTTTATGAAATTTAATAATTCTTGACACCTATCAATAAGTGCATCAACATACTCTTCTTTTACTACGGATTTCTTGCCTTCTAATATCCAATTTATTTTGACGATCATAACTTCATAGAGCTTATTAACAGTTCTTATTCGGTTATATATTGCTATCAAATCAGCATATTCATCTGAGTTTAGGCCTTCAAACAGGTGTTGACGATTAATGTTTTCCCAAGTTGCGGACTCAAGTGCAGGGTATATTAAATCTGGATTGGGACGCTTCTTTAAACTTTTAATTAGTAACTGCAACTGTATCTTGTTATATTCAATTTCTAACCAAATCATGTCGACCTCTCTCTTTAGGTTTTCAGTCATGCGCTTATCTTTGACCTTTTGTCTTTTTTCTTCGTCAGATTTGGCTAGTTTCCTTTCTATGTATAGCAGTCCAATCCCGACAAATAATCCATCGGCTAGTAAGGAGGAAAGTAAATTTGACCAAAAATTTATATAAAAGTCGTTCATATACTTAGCTACAATATATATTTTACTCTTGCATCTGCCAAAACTATACTAGATCAGTTTCCTGGAGAAAATGAAAAGTTGAATTTCTTTAGTCGATCTCGTGAGCTACCTATCTTCCCATGAGAATCCACAGTCACGACAGACATTTAGTGGTTTGGAAATCTTGCCTCCTGGAACCCATATTGCTACATTTTGTTGCATCAGGTGTTGCCACCAGCCTGGTTTAACTACATTTAAGTTCTCACTGTCGCACTTAGGACAAAGTTTCTTTCTTTTGAAGAGTCCCATATGTATGTAGCTCCTATTTAATCGGAAATATATTTCCTTCATATTCTGACATTTATTGCATATTCTTGCAATATGCAAGATATATACGGTGAAATAGGTAAAAGCATTAGGTTAATGCGTAAAAAAAGAAATTTGAATCAGGAAACTTTGGCTTTTAAGATTGGAATGGATGCAAGATCGATTGTTTCCATTGAAAACGGTGATCGTAATCCGACAATAAAGACGATTTATAAGATTTGTAAAGCCCTCAAGATAGAATCTAGTGCGATTTTACCTTTTTAAGTGGTAGTCTCATCTTCATCTGCATATTCGAACATAAAGCTCAACAATAGCTCAATAAATTTTTGGTGAGAGATTGCTTCATCAGCAGTTGCCAACTTAAGTTCATGATTCGTTTCGTTGGAATCTGTGCGGATTTTATCTAGCCATTTGTCTGACTTAGGGGGTATGTAATGAGAATCTTTGAGGTGGTCTACATAAGCAACAAATGTCTCGCCTTCCTTAGCTCCAGCCACATTTACCGCCAGGTGCATAATTAATTTTCTAGCTGCAAGGACTGCCGAGGTGTTGCATCCACTTTTTATAGATTCCCTTATCTCCTTATAGAGTGCATTTACATCTTCGGGAAGTTTTTTGACATCTTTACCTATCATTGGTCCAGGGGTTTGAGTGCCAGAATGACCGTTAAAAAAGGTTGGGCATCCACAGTTTGTGCAAATATACATCCGTATATTACTTACATCTTGATTCGAGTAGTAGCCATGAGTAGAACCAACATTCGTCCCACAGTACCCACAAACATATGTCTTGGCACTTAAGTTAAGGAGTTGATGCCATTGACTCCAATTAAATTGATCCATACGGTTAATTATACACTCCATTGATCGAGTTATTGACCCTCTAGATAGTTAAATATAGAAACTGGCTAGGTTGGGGATATATCCTAACTAAATTCCTCTGTTATAATTGCAGGTGAGCACGGGGGTGCATCTGGAGATAGTCCCCTCACTCACTAGGTGAAGTAGCCAAGGTGGTCAAGGCAC
>DALYDJ010000008.1:10811-17554 GCA_031973275.1 Candidatus Woesebacteria bacterium | reverse complement strand
ACTCACTCTTTTGGTCGTGCGAAAAGAGTGAGATAGAAAAGCACGCTTTGCAGGCTCGCACAATTTACCTAAGCTCACATCTATGTGATGTATCCAAATCTGGCTTTCTCCTTGGCGGAGATGCGCCATAATTTGTACATCACCACTTCGTGTTTTTGAGTTAGCTTGGTGAAGTTGTGCTCCCAGCTGCAAAGAATCTGGGGACTCTGAGACAGTGGGGTACAATAGGGGTATGAGTGATTGTATTTTTTGCAAAATAGTGGAGGGGGAGATACCGAGCTATAAAATTTATGAGGATGAGAAGTATCTGGTATTTCTCGATGTGTTTCCGAAAACTTCTTATCAGATGCTTGTGATACCTAAACAACATGTTGAGTGGGTATGGGACGTACCAAATCTAGGTGAGTATTACGAGGTGGCGGGGAATGTAGCACGGCACATCCGCGATGTGAATGGGGGACAACCGGTACGACAAATGGTGTATGGATTCCAAGTTCCTCACGCCCATATCCAACTGCGACCGGGTGAGAAAAATGACCTTGATGGTTCACAAGTGAGTCCAGAAAAGTTAGAAGAGTGGCGAGCTAAGTATTCGATGGTTTAACTCCACTCGGGAGTGGAAAAGGCGTAGGTTATTTGGCGGGTATTTACGTCTATTTCTTTGATATCGACGACAATAATGGGTAGATCTTTTTCGTAAGTTTTGAGTAGTTCTTTGGCTTTGCCGGCCCATTCCATGGACATGATATTGCCGGGTTTAAGTAGTGTGGAGAGGTGGAGGGTGGACTCTAGTTCTGTTGCGTCTGGGAGGCGCCAAGTGTCTAGATGATAGAAAGTTCCGGAATATTTGGGAGTTGCATAGGGGTATTCGTGGAGGAGAGTGTAGGTGGGAGAGGCGACGGTGTCTGCGATGCGGAGTGCGGTAGCTAACCCTTTGCTGAACTGGGTCTTGCCCGCGCCTAGCTCTCCCTGGAGCGCGAAAATAAGCGGGTACTTTTTGGTGAGGTTGAGGTAGCGGCTAAGTAGCTTGGCAGCAAAATCTTGCGTTTCTTCAGGCGAGTCAGAGGTATATATCTCTGCAGACAGGGTGGGGACGATAATCTCTCCTTGGCGCAAGACTTGAGGGTCGTTGAGGGTGGTGTCTACAACCGTGCTCGTGGGTCGATCCGCCAACTTGCCACCGTCGATAAAGAGCGAGACCATTTGCTGCTTGTCGGGTGTTGTATATTTCTGCCAATCTGCTAGGGAGTAAGGTTCTTTTTTGCCACTGGTGTTGGCGCTCGTGGCGGTGATTGGACGACCAAATGACTTAATTAGTTCGAGGGCAAAGTCATATTTGGGGATGCGGATGCCGAGTGTGCCAGTTGAAGACTCGAGTCGAGAATCAACGTTATGTTTTGAGTCTGAGATGACGGTGATCGGGCCGGGGAGGAAGTGGGTATAGAGGTTGGTAGCCATGGCGTTGAGACTGACATATTTTTCTGCCATAGCTTGGTCTGCCACGGCAATTGCAACTTGACGGTGACGGTCGCCTTTGTACTCTAGCAAACGGCTTACGGCTAACGGCGAACAGCTATCGGCGGCGATACCGTAGCAGGTCTCGGTGGGGTAGATGACGAGCTCGCCACGGCCTATGGCGGCAAGTGCTAGAGGAATAGATTGGGGGTCTGACGTAGAGATAATTTGCATGAGAAGGATTATACAAGGTAGGATGAGGTATGTGGCTCAGAGTGTCTACTTTTGGAATAGTGTTGTTTTTTGTGTTGCTGTCTGACGCAGTGTTGGCCGACTGGGTGCCTGGGTATATGCAGGGCATGCTCGGGTCTCCCATGAAGATGGGGCTGATGATGGCATTCTCGTCAGTGATAGGCTTTGCGATGGATTTAATTTTCCCTCAACTACTGCGCAGCAGCGGGGTGCACAAACTGGCGGGGGGAGCGATTGTTGGGTCGCTGATATTTTTGGCTAGTATGCTCTCGAGTACTTGGTTTAGCTACGGTCTGATCTTGGTGGTGGGGATGGCGGCGTGGGGAGTGTATTACGAGCTGGATGCCTTTATGACCAAGCAGTTTGTGGCGGGGGTAGCGCCAAAGGAACTGCGAGCGGCAGTGTGGGGGGTGGTGGGGATTGTGCGCAATCTGGCCTATTTCCTCGGCCCACTAATTGGGGGGATGATGCTCAAGTGGGGTGATAGAGCGGTAGTATTTGGGGCTGGTGGAGTGCTGGCATTTGCGTATATTTTGTTCTTGTTTATCAAGTTGCCGCACAGTCACGAAGTGGATGAAGTGGTTCACAGTGTGCATGTAGTCGAAGAAATTAAGCACTGGACGTCCTTAGGGAGGAAAGTGTGGCCGATTTTGATCCTAAGTGTATTGGCTGGGATAGTTGACGCCACCTTTTGGACTACGGGGACGGTGCTGAACGATCGTTTGGCAGAGCAGAGCTCGATTGGGGGATGGTTTCTCTCGGCTTATATGTTGCCGTCACTCTTTATTGGATTGATTGTGGCCAAGTGGGGACTGTCGGAGGGGAAGAAAAAGTGGGCGGAGCGACTAATGCTTATGGGAGGAGTTGTCCTGGGTTTACTAACGTGGGTCAAAAGTGTGGAGGGGATAATTTTGGTGGTGATAATCTCGAGTATTTTAATGTCGATGTCATGGCCACTGATGGATGCGATCTATACTGACTTGGTTGTACGCTCTAGGCGTGGTCGAAAGCACATGATCGGACTCTCATCCTCAACATTGAGTTTGGCGTATGTAATTGGGCCAATCTTAGCCGGCTGGCTCTCTGGCACATTCGGCGAGGTAGAGACATTTGCGATTATCGGGTGGGGAGTGGCGCTGACTTGCATGGTTTTGTTGTGGGTAACCCCGAAAAAGTTGCATCTACCTCAACGCGAGATGATTGGCTGGGATATGTCTGAGTGAACAGGGTTCCAATAAGGTCTGTCCTTTTAAGGACAAACCTTCTGAGGGCTCGTTGATTACAACCATGGGAATTGCAGTCCGGCCAACCTACGTCTGTTAGAATGTAGCCATGGAATTTGCTAAGCCACAAAAGTTTACGGTTAGGGTAAGTGATAAATATTATGTCTCGCAAAGAGAGAAGTTTTTGTATTTGAAAATGGAGTTGGTTTTACCAGACAGGATTGAGTTTAGAGCCGGACAATATGTCTCAATTAAGATTAATGAGCAAGGAGAGAGGCGGAGCTACTCGATTGCTAGTACCCCTGACGACAATCATGGCTTTCATTTACTGGCAGAAATAATCGAAGGCGGGAAAGGGAGTGAGTTTTTGAAAAACATTGAAATTGGAGGCGTGGTTGAAATCCTGGCTCCACTAGGTCGTTTTGTGGTAGTCGAATCAAATCTAGTAGCGACACAAAACAAATTGTTGTTTGTGGCGACTGGGAGTGGGATTGTGCCAATTTACTCGATGATCAATGATCTATTGGTAAATAAGAGGGATGGTCGTCAGATCCGACTACACTGGGGACTACGTGATGAGGCAAATATGTTTTGGTTTGATAACCTGGAGCGACTGATGGAGATTTATCCCAATTTTGTCTTTGACCCGGTGCTGTCGCAACCGGGTGAGGAGTGGAGTCTGTGTAGCGGTCACGTGCAAGACTGTTTGAAGCGAGATTTCCCGACTGGATTAGACGGGTGGGAGGGGTATGTATGTGGTAACCCCAAGATGGTTGAGGAAGTAAGTAAACTTTTGTCTGAGCTAGGGATGAACAGTGAAGTAATACACCATGAGAAATTTGCATGACATACAAAACAATAAAATGTAAAAACTGTGGCAATAACTTCGTGTGGTCCAGCGAGGAGCAGAGTTTGTACGAACAGCGAGGACTACCTGCACCAGAGTACTGTCCGATTTGTCGTGGTATTATAGAGGCTCAGTCGCGCGATAGAAATCGCGCGAGATACTCTCAAAAGAGGAATTAGTAACTAGGAAATAGAAGAAATATGGCTGATGAATATAAAGTCGTGAGGCAAGTGGGCAAGTACACGATTAAGGTAATACAGTCGAAGTGTATTGCGGCGGCTTCGTGTGTGGCCATCTCGCCAACCTTCTTTAAACTGAACGAAGCCAACTTGGTCGAGATTATTGAGGGTGGGAGTGACGAAGAAGAAAACCTGTTATTATCGGCTCAATCGTGTCCGACTGGGGCAATTGAGATATACGAGGGAGATGCGCGGGTTTGGCCACCACTTTAAAATTACAAATCATAAATTCCCTGCCGGTACAGGCAGGTCTAATTCTCAAATAGGGGGTAGGTATGCAAATGAAGACAATAATCATTTTTATCGCAGTTACACTTGGAGTGCTTTTGGGGGTGGGGGGATTGCTTTACCAGTTTGGGCAAGCGGCTGACAAACCAATTGCAGAAATAGCCGGGAACAAGAGTCACAAATTGGGTAGTGGGTCAGTGACGGTTGTCGAGTTTAGTGATTTTCAGTGTCCAGCATGCTTGTCGATCCAGGCACCGCTCAAAGAAATTTTGAAAAAATATGAAGGCAAAGTAGAGTTTGTGTATAGACATTTCCCTTTGTCATCGATTCATAAAAACGCACAAGTTGCAGCTCAGGTAGCAGAGGCGGCTGGTTTGCAGGGCAAATTCTTTGAAATGCATGATATTCTGTTTGCTAAACAGACTGAGTGGGCAGGTCAAAATGATCCAATGGAATCGTTTAATGCTTATGCCATGATGTTAGGACTAGAGATGACCAAATTCGAGGCTGACGTCAAAAGTCAGAGCGTGAAAGATATGGTAAATACTGATTCTCTGGATGCAACGAGGTATCGACTCAGCGGGACACCTAGCTTCTTTGTGAACGGTAGGAAAGTTGAGTTTGCCCAGCTAGAGGCAAAAATACTGGAATTTGGAAACGGGAATTAGGAAATAGGATCCAGTAAATATCAGAGAGTAGCATTTTTCCAGATTAGAGGTCTATTGACAGTCGATTGCTACCAGGGTATAACCAGAGGTAGAGGCCTGGAACCAGGCAAAGAATTATTAACAATTTATCAAGGGGAGGTGAAATAATTATATGGCATTTTCATACCAAAACGCTAAAGGCGTTACTTATTACTTGCACGGCAAAAAAGTAACTCTGAAAAATGGTCGCATGCAACAGATTTATTTCTTCGCTCGCGACGTCCGCGCTGAAGCTCTAAATGAGGTTCCCGCTGGATACACAGTAGTCGAAACCAAGAGAACAGGCATGCCCGTTCTCAAGAAAGCATAATTTCTTACAACTAACCAGCTCTAACTGTAAAAAGGGAAGGCTGGTTTTTTGTTGGGATATAATGGCGAATAGATGAAAATTGCATATTTTACCGATTCATTTTTCCCTCATGTAGACGGGGTAACTACGTACGTTGGGGTGGTTACACGCGCCCTGATTAAAGCAGGCCATCAAGTTTTAGTGGTCAGCCCCCGGTGGGAAGGGGTTAAGGCATCGATGGTAGAAAAATTTGTTCCTGGCGCAAAAATAGTCTTGGTTCCAGGTGTACGACCATTTTTTTACCCTGACATAAAATTTGGATCACTGACGCCAAAAACCCTCAGTGAAGTAAACAAGTTTAAACCCGATATTATCCACTTTCATACCCCTGGATTTATGGGTCTCGAGGCCACTCTGCTTGCAAGAATTCTAAAAATTCCCCTGGTAACTACTTTTCATACCTACTATATGGAACCAGAAGGATTTGTGACAATTGGTCTTAAAGAAAATGGGACAATATCCAAGGTCTTACAAGACTCTCTTTGGAAAGTGAGCGAGACAATTCATAAGCCTTGTGATGTAGTGATTGCACCAACACAGTTTGTCGAGCATGATTTGCGCCAGCGCTGGAAGGATGTCACGATTAAGGAAATTACTGGAGCGGTGGAATTGTCGGCATTTTCGAAACACAATCAGAGAAAAACTCTTCGGAAAAAGTACGGATTCGATCGAGAAATTCTATTTATGTCTGTTGGAAGATTGTCTGCGGAAAAGCATTATGACGTTCTTATAACCGCGTTTTCAATGATTCTAATGAAACGTCCTACTGCGCGATTGGTGTTTGTAGGTGGGGGAGCAATAAAGAATGAGCTGGAATATATTTGCAGAGTACTAGGTATTGAACACGCAGTGAAATTTATCGGAGAAGTGTCGTACGCAGAACTAACCAGCAAAAACTACTACAGTATGGGAGATGTGTTTGTCACCCCTTCTACGTGGGAAACACAAGGCTTATCAGTGGTCGAGGCTATGGCCTCAGGTCTACCTGTTGTAGCCTTTAACTATCGAGCTATGCCGGAAGTTGTAGGAAAAGGTGGAATACTAGTTAAGCACCTAGATCAGTATGGCTTTGCAATAGCGATGGGTAAGCTGGCTGGGAGTAGCAAGTTGAGAGAAGAAGTAGGTCGTGAAGCAGTAATTCAATCTAAAAAATATAATATCAGTAAGCACGTTCAAAAGTTGACTATTATGTACGATGAGTTGATTCATCGCCCAGCCACTTCTTAAGTTTCTCCATGGTAGTTAAGGATAGGTTAGTCAGATCGTCTCCGACACCTAGGATGTTTATTTCCATTTGGTGCCAGATTTGACTAGTTGTTGAGTTGTCTAGGGAAAATTTTCGCACATCAGGATCTAAGTTAAACTTTTGTGTAGCACTGAGTGTTGTTTGTTTATGTTCAAGTAGTTTGACTCGTGCCAAGTAGACGAGTTTATTGAGAAAAC
>DALYDJ010000008.1:7801-10801 GCA_031973275.1 Candidatus Woesebacteria bacterium | reverse complement strand
GAGGGCAGTATCCTTACTAATGCGGATAATGTTGGCGAGGCCAATCGTTGGCGCAAACGGTGCGCCACAAGCGATGGTCTGGACACTGGGGTATTTTTCTTTAATGTAGTTGAATAGCCAGGCAATTTGGTTGTGGGCAAGCTTGTCAGATTTGTGGTGGGGGTTGAAATAGGGCGCATAAAGGAAGTCGAGCTTGAGCAGTGTAACACCCCATTTGTTTACTGCTAGGTTAATAAAGTCGGTAATATACTTTTTTACCTCAGGCAACTCAAAGTCTAATAAGTACTGCTGAGGGAGGAACCACTCCCAAATAGGCATGGTCTTGAGTCCTTGAACGTATCTACCCCGATGCTTTACAAACCAGTCAGGATGTTTTTGGAAAAGTTGGGATTTTTTGCTGGCCAAGAACGGGGCAAACCACAAACCTGCTTGGAGGTGGTTGTTGCGGACGAGTTTGATTGTGGTGGCCATGTCGGGAAAACGCGCCACGGTGGGCGTGTGCCAGTCACCCCAGGTAGCCCAACCATCATCGATAATCAGGTGGGTAAAAGGGAGCTGGTGCTGTTTGATTACTTCTAGTGTTTTGGCAATTTTGTCGTGATTAATATTCCAGCCGTAGGCATACCAGGAACACCAATATCTGACCCTAGTTTCTTTTAGAGATTGTTTAAAAGTTGGCCACTTAAGGGGACGCATTTTGAAGGGAGCATAATCCCAGCGAGGGAATCTGTGCCACTTGGGGAAGGGAGGACTCCATGATTGCCAGCCGAGTGACGGTTTTTTCATATGGTTTCTTAGTATAATCTAGTCATGACTACAAAAGAACAGGTAATGGAAAAACTGAGCAAAGTGATGGATCCGGAACTACACATCGATATTGTGAGCTTGGGACTCATTTACGGGGTCAAGGTGTCTAAGAGTCACATTAAAATAACCATGACATTGACTACTCCAGGGTGCCCGTTGGCACCTGTGATTGATCGGTTGGTGCGAGAAGCAATCGAGCCACTGGGTAAGTATGAAATCGAATTGGAACTGGTGTGGGAACCTGCCTGGAGCAAGGCATTGATGAGTGAAGAGGCAAAATTACAACTAAATATAATTTAGAATTTATGAATCAAGATACAAAAATTAAAGTGATTGTTGGGAGTAAAAACCCGGTCAAGGTCGAAGCGGTAGAGGTAGCTTTTCGCAAATACTGGCCTGGTAGTGAAGTAGTGGGGATAGAGGTGGAGAGTGGGGTAGCTGCTCAGCCGATGTCAGAGGCCGAAACTATGAACGGGGCTAGGCAAAGGGCTTATCGGGCGCTAGAGATCGACGAGAGCGCTGATTACGGGGTAGGAATCGAGGGAGGAGTTTGTGATATAGAGGAGAAACTGTTTGAGTGTGCGTGGGTATGTGTCGTGAAAAAATCGCAAATTATAAATGACAAATTATCAAATATTGAGGGTGTGGCTGGTGGGTTATATTTTGAGTTGCCAAAAAAAATCGCGAGCAAAATCCGAAATGGGGGGGAGCTGGGGCCGATAATGGAAGAGATTATGAAGTTCGACGTAAAGCGGACTAATGGAGCGATTGGGGTCTTTAGCAAGGATCAATTAGATCGGAAATCGGCGTATGTGCAGATAGTTTTGTCGGCGCTCATCAAGTTTGTGAGTCCAGAGTGGTTTGATGTGGTAGCATAGGTTAATGAGGATCTATCTGGGAGCTGACCATCGGGGATTTGAACTAAAGGAGGGGGTCAAGAATTGGCTGATTGATAACGGCTATGAGGTAGAAGATGTGGGGTGTTATGAGTTTGACCCTGACAACGACTATATTGATTTTGCACTTAAAGTAGCCGAAGCGATTGAGGGAGATGGGACAGAGGATCGTGGTATTTTGCTATGTGGGAGTGGTCACGGAGTAGACATTGTAGCCAATCGATTCCCCCACGTCAGGGCAATAATTGGATACAACGACGAAGTAACGGTGCAGGGTAGGGAGCATGAAGATGCTAACGTGTTGGTATTACCATCAGATTGGACTACAAACGACGAGGCGTGTGAGCGGACGAGGATGTTTTTGGAAACTGCGGCCAAACAAACTGTCAATTATGGGCGGAGACGAACTAGATTGGAACACTTAAATGTCAGATAAAGCAATGATTACACCAATAATAATGGAGTCCGATTTGAAAGTGGTGGCTGCGAAGATGTTGTCGCTGAAGGAAGCTGGACTAAACAGAGTCCACATAGATATCGGAGACGGGTTGTTTTCTGATCTACTGACTATTGCTCCAGCTGATTTGCAGGAGATAGATACAGCCAAAATGAAAATGGATATCCATTTGCTGGTAGATGACCCGATGGAATGGGTAGAGGAGAGTGTGGCATTAAATCCTGTGAGATTGATCGGCCAAATAGAGCGGATGGGGGCACAGAGTATTTTTTTGGAGACTGTACGAGGATATGGAATAAAGGGCGGGTTGGGACTAGAGATAGATACACCGATTAGTGAAATAGAATCAGAGAGTCTGTCCAAGGCTAGCGTAATATTGCTACTGGCCATCCCTGCTGGGACATCAGGATCGCTATTTGATGAAAAAGTACTAACCAAAATTGCCCAGTTGCGCAAAGTATATGATGGTGACATATTGATAGACGGTGGAATGAATAGGCAAACATATAAGCAGGTGATAGAGTCCGGAGCGACAGAAGCTGGAGCAAACAGCGCCTGGTGGAAAGGGGAATTTAGTAAATAGAAAGTAGAAAATAGGAATTAGAAAAGGTATGACAAACAATAAAATAACAATCAGTTTTAAGAAAGTAGCTTTTTTTGGGGATGCGGCCGTACTACCAGAATCTAGCTATTACCAAGCCGCCTATCACGCAGCCAAGAAGTTGGCGAAAATGGGCTACACCGTCGTAAATGGTGGAGGTCCAGGTATTATGGATGCGGCGACACGGGGGGCAGAGAGTGTGGATGGGCAGACCGAATCAGTGACTTTTTACCCTGAGC
>DALYDJ010000008.1:0-7791 GCA_031973275.1 Candidatus Woesebacteria bacterium | reverse complement strand
ACTGGGTTTGAAGGAAGGTATCTAGCCAATAATACCGACAAGGAAATCAAGACAGACAACTATATTGAGCGAATGTTTATGTTAATGGAGCAATCGGATGTTTTCCTGATTTTCCAAGGTGGGACAGGGACGATCTCTGAGCTGGGGACTGCTTGGGTGCTAGCCAAGTTGTATTACGGACACCATAAACCATTTATTTTGGTGGGGTCGTTTTGGCGACCGGTGATTGGAGCGATTCATGACAACCTCTTGATTGACGCTAAGGAAATGGATGTCTTCCGGATCGTGGATGGGATAGATGATATTGTGCCGACGATGAAAAAACTGGAGGAGGCTCTAAACAAAGTTGATCATTCACATTGTCAGCAGTGTGGTGAGTCGGCGTTCATGAGTTGATTTTCTCTCCTGTAAGGTCTGACCCGGTCTCCTGTTTGTAATATGAGTCGACTAAACATCTTGGCTATTAGCCAGGATTTCCTTAGCGGATCAGACCTTCTCACCCACTCCTGTTTTCTAAGTAATCATTGCAGGTCTGAATGGCTTATACTGTAACCATGACTGCCCATGATTTAGCGAAAATTGCCAACCGTTTGCGCGCTGATGTACTAGAGATGGTGTTTACTGCCGGGGCGGGGCACGTGGCTGGACCACTGTCATCCGCTGACCTGTTCGCAGTTTTGTATTTTGGGGACGTCGTAGATCATGGTAAAGATAAGGTAGTTTTGTCGTGTGGACACTACTGTCCGGTACTCTATAGTGCCTTGGCTAGAAGCGGGAAAATACCAACTGAAGAACTAAAAACTTTTATGCAACTTGGTTCGAGGTTGCCTGGACATCCAGAGAAAAATCTAACTCCAGGAGTAGAGGTCTCGGCTGGCCCGCTAGGGCAAGGAGTGTCGGTGGCTACGGGGATGGCGCTTGCGCTCAAAATGAAATATGGTTATATGTCACAAGCTCAGACTCCCAGAGTTTACTGTGTACTGTCGGACGGTGAGATACAGGAGGGTCAAGTGTGGGAGGCGTTTAATTTTGCGGTGAGGAGACAACTAGATAACCTGATATTTATCTTAGATCGGAACAAAGTTCAGATCGAAAACTATGTAAGTCAGTTGGTATACTCATCCCAGATCGAAGGTAGGTTTGAGTCGTTTGGACTGAACGTGCTAACGGTAGTGGGAAATGACACAGGCGAGTTGATGAAGTCGATAAATAAGGCCAAGACCTTAATGGGGGCACCAGTGGTGATTGTGGCCAATACAGTGGCGGGAAAGGGCGTGAGTTTTATGGAGGGTAAGCCGGAGTGGCATGATAAAGTCCCGAGCAAACAAGAGTTGCGTACAGCTATCGAGGAATTAGGAATTAGGAATTAGTATGATAAACGACAAATATTTGATAAGCGAGTGGAGGACGGCGAAGAAGAGAGCGATAAGAACAGGGGTGGGGGTGGGTCTACTAAAACTGGGTAGCGAACACAGTGACTTGGTAGTGTTGACGGCGGATCTAGCTGAGTCGGTGAGAGTCCGCGAGTTTGCCGATGAATACCCTGAGCGATTTTTTGATGTGGGCGTGGCAGAACAAAACATGATGGGAGTAGCAGCTGGACTAGCTCACGAGGGGATGGTGCCTTTTGCAGTCACGTATGCTAGCTTTAGCCCGGGTCGGAATTGGGAGCAGATAAGAGTATCAGTCGCGCTCTCAAATGAGAACGTCAAAATAGTTGGCTCGCACGCGGGAGTGGCGACGGGAGTAAATGGGCCTAGTCACCAGGCAACTGAGGATATTGCACTGATGCGAGTACTACCAAATATGCTGGTCCTCTCTCCAGCTGATGCCACGCAGGCAGAGGCGGCAGTTGAGGCGGCGTATAAACATAAGGGACCCGTTTATATCCGAGCGACTCGGCCAGATACCCCAGACTTTACCAAAAGGATGCCATTTGAGATTGGCAAGGCCCAAGTATATCGGGAGGGAAAAGATGTGACTATTTGTGCTTGTGGGATCCAGGTATGGGATAGTCTGATGGTGGCGGATGAACTCGCGAAGGAGGGGATCGAGTGTGAAGTGATAAATATATCTTCGATCAAGCCACTTGGCGAGGAAACGATTACTCAGAGCGCCAAGAAAACGGGCAAAGTAATCACGGTAGAAGATCATCAGATGGCTGGTGGGATGGGCGGGGCTGTGGCCGAAATGCTGGCTTTAGAGTATCCGACATATGTTAGACGAATAGGTATTGATGATCGTTTTGGGTATAGCGGGAAATGGGAAGATGTATACGCCAAGGTTGGGCTCGATCGCGAAAGTTTGAAAAACGAGTTTAGGCAGGTGGCTCGGCTGTGATAGACTGTTTGTTATGACGAATTATGATGTGGTGTCGATTGGGAGTGCGGTGCTCGATATTTTCATGAAAAGTGACAAATTTAAGGTGGTGCAATCGGGAGATATCCCAGGCGGGATTGCGATGTGTGAAGTGTATGGGGGCAAGATGGAGGTGGAGGAGGTGGCGATAGTGTCTGGGGGAGGGGCGACCAATACGGCCGTTTCGTTTGCGCGTAAAGATCTCAAGGCAGCGGTGATTGCGGAGATGGGCAACGACCCACAGTCGTTATTGGTACACAAAGATCTGGAGGAAGATCAGGTAGAGACAAGATTTTTGGTACAAGAACAAGGGGAGACGACCGCGGTCTCGGTAGTGCTAATTGCTGATGATGGTGGGCGATCAATTATGGTACATCGAGGGGCAGCAGCCATGTTGACCAAACAAGACTTGCCTTTTGATGACCTGGAGACACGCTGGGTGCACATTTCTAGTTTGGGTGGCAACATGGATCTACTCAAAAGTATTTTGAGTTGGGCAAAATCAAAGCAGGTGAGGGTATCACTGAACCCGGGATTGAAGGAGATTAAACACAAGGAGAAGCTACTACCCCTTTTACCTTTAGTTGAGATATTGTTTGTGAATCGTGACGAAGCCAAGGAGTTGTGGGGGATCGATTATAGTGACGAGGCGCTATGGAAAAGTATGCAATCCCTCCCAGGAGCGTATGTGTCGGTGATTACTGACGGGGCAAGAGGGGGCAAGGTAAGTGCGAATGGTAAAGTCAGTTTTTATGAGGGTGAGAAAGTAAAGAATGTGGTAGATACAACAGGGGCAGGAGACGCCTTTGCTAGTGGGATGATTGCAGCAGTTTTGTATGGCAAAACCTATGAACAAGCGATAGAGTGGGGTAGGAAAAATGCGACTAACGTACTCAAGTTTGTGGGGGCGAAGAAGGGGTTACTGACGCTCGCGGAAATTAATAAATAGAACAACTGAAAAACATCTTGATCCATGCGGGAAATGTTTTTACTGGAACACTAATTTACTGAAATACCGAAATACGGATTTACTGATTTCACCGAGCCTACATTTCGTCGAGGTGAGATTTGAGGGCGGCGGCGGAGGCGTGGAGGGCAGCAGTTTCGTCTTGAGATAGGGGTAAGTCTATAACGCGTTCGACTCCGTTTCTACCTAAAATGCATGGTAGCGAAAGAGCAATATTCTTAAGTCCGTATTGACCATCCAACACGGTCGAGAGGGGGACAACCTTTTGACTGTCACGCATAATTGTCTCGACAATGTGGGTTAGAGCGCTCGCGATACCATAGTAGGTGGCCCCTTTACCACTAATGATTTTATAAGCATCTTTTTTGGTTTCTGACTCGGCCCACTTGATATGGTCGGGAGACATTTCGGGGAAAGAAAGGAGCGGTTTGCCACCGATGCTGGCGGTAGAGACGGCACCAAAGGACGAGTCCCCGTGTTCGCCTAGGACGTAGGTATGAATACTTTTGGCACTGATCTTGATGGCTTTGCTTAAGTGGAGTCGGAACCGAGCCGTGTCTAAGAGAGTGCCAGAGCCAAATACTCTGCCGGGTGGCAGGTCAGCTACCTGAGCAGCTTTTAGAGTCATAATGTCTAGTGGATTGGCGACCATGAGGATAAGAGTTTGGGGGGCGTGTTTGACGATCTTGGGGATAATTTTGGCGACGATATCGCAATTGCCCTTGGTGAGATCGAGTCTAGTTTGACCAGGCTTTTGAGCACAACCGGCAGTAAAGATGACTAGGTCAGTGCCGGATAAATCTTCGTATTTGTCGGTGGCGGTAATTTTGGTGTGTGGGTAAAAAGGGGCGCCGTGTTCGAGATCGGCTTTTTCACCTTCGGCTTTGTCTAGTTCGCGGGAGAAGAGGACTAGCTCGGTGGCGAGACCTTTGAGCAAGATGGCGTAGGCGGTAGTGACACCGACGCGACCGAGTCCGATGATGGCTACTTTGAAAGTTTCTCGTTTGAGCATTAAATTAAATATAGCAGGTTTTATAGTGAAAAACTGTTGGACCGAAAATTTTGACCTCCGGTACATGCTGCTTACGCGCCTGTAGTGTCGGCAAAATTTGATCCACCAATTTTTCATTATGTAAAAATGAAACGTACTAGATGTGGTAGTATAAGTCTTTGTATGGACATGAAAACGTTTCAAATCGCGATTGATGGGCCGGTGGCGGCAGGGAAGGGGACGACGGCTAAACTGGTGGCACAACGTCTCGGATATTTGTATGTAGATACGGGGGCGATGTATCGTGCTTTGACGTTATACGTCCAGCGCAAAGAGATATCTCTAGAAAACGAAAGCGAAGTGGTGCAAGTGTTACAGCATGACGAACCTAAAGTAGCTTTGCAGGTGCCGGTAGAGGAAGAGAAAGATGGTCGACTATGTACAGTTTTGCTAAACGGTGAGGATGTGAGCTGGAAGGTTAGAGCGGAGGAGGTGTCTAGAGGTGTATCAGTCATTACTCAGTATGGTGGAGTGCGGGATATGATTACCCCCTTGGCTCAGCGAATTGCGAGTGAGCAAAGCGTCGTAATGGAAGGTCGAGATATAACTAGTGTAGTACTGCCCCATGCCGACCTGCTAATTTATATGGATGCTGACGCCATGGAGAGAGCGAAGCGTAGGCATCGTGAGCTCCTTACGCGCGGAGAAGATATAACGATTGAAGCAGTTTATCAAGACTTGGTAGAGAGAGATGAGCGAGATAGTCATCGGGCGATAGCGCCACTTAAGAAAGTAGAGGGAGCCTGGATTATTGATACAACCGGGATGACAATCGACCAGGTGGCAGAGATGATAGTAGCGAAAGTTAATGAACAGAGGCAGACATGAGAAGAAAAAGTGATAAAGGGCCAGAAAAAGAGGAGATAGAGGAGGTTGAAGAAGTAGAGCTGTCAGAGAAAGAGCAAAAAAAACTCAAACACAGAGAAGCAATTGAGAAACGAAAAAATGCCAAGCGGAAAGATAAGGTTGCGAGATGGGGTGGAATAATTTTGCTGGGGCTCATTATGTTTGTCGGATTTTTGTTGTGGGTATCTGGAGAGATGCAAAGTGAAAACAAACCAACATACCAACAAATTAACGAACCAATGGCAACTAGTAGAGGGTCGGTTATTGTGAAGTAGCGGCAGCGGTGTCTAAGAGAGTCCCGATCTTCTGCGTACAGTCTAGACGAGGAATATTGCCCTGGATAAAGTAGTCATATTTAGCTGGTTCGGTACATGTAGTGCGTGCTTTGACTAAACTGAGAGGAGGAACTAGCTCGGGGACGGTCTTATTCTCTAGTAGTTTGGCCATGGTTCGGGCCCAAATCGGGGAGGCACCGGTGATGCCGGAGGCGACGCTGGACATAGGGGTATTGTCATTATTGCCTACCCAGGTCGAGACCAAGAGATCAGTCGTATAGCCAAATGTCCAGTTGTCACGGAGAGAGTTGGTAGTACCTGTTTTGACAGCGACGTTTTTCCCGGGTAAGTTGAGGATTGAGTTCATCCCGAAGGCCGGGGCGCGAGCCAGTGGGTCAGAGAGAATTGAGTTAATTTGGTAGGCAATAGCGGGAGAGAGGACCTCGCCATGTTCGGGTTCCTGCCTGCCTTCGAGGTCTGACCCCGTAGGGCCGTGGACTGAGATGATCGGAGTGAAGGGGACTTTGGTCCCGTTGTTGGCAAAGACTGAGTAAACTGAGGCGAGATCCAGCATGGTGACCTCGCCACCACCGAGGGTCAGGGATAGTCCGAACCGGGAGGGATTGTCCCAGGTTGTGATCCCCATACTTTTGGCTAGATTGATCATGTTGCTGAGGCCATAAGCGTTTAAAAGCTTGACGGCAGGAATATTGTAAGAACTGGCGAGGGCCGTGCGGAGAGTAACTGTGCCGTGGTAGCGACCGTCGTAGTTTTTGGGGCAGTAATCTGGCTGACCTGGGCTGCGATAACAAATCGGAGAGTCCTCGATAGTTGAGCTAGGGGAGAGACCCCGTTGTAGGGCGAGAGCGTAGGTAATTGGTTTGATAGATGAGCCTGGTTGGCGGGGCTGAAGAGTAATGTTGACTTGACCGTCGTTTTCCAGATCAAAAAAATCTCGCGATCCGACCATCGCAAGGATTTCACCAGAAGATGGGTTGACTACTAGTCCAGCGCCATTTTGGACGTGAAGGTTTTTTAGTTTGTCTAGTTCGAGATTGATGGCGGATTGGAGAGTTGCTTGGACCCCTAAATCCAGAGTGGTTATAACCTCGAGACCACCACGCGCGACGATCGACTCCCCATATTCTTTAACTAAAAGATCTTTGACGTACATAACAAAGTGGGGCGCTTTGATAGCTATACCTTGAGGGTGGAAGACGAGGGGAGTACTTAAAGCCTCGACTTTGTCGTTTTCGAGGATATAGCCCGCGGCAACCATATTTTCTAGGACTTGTTGTTGTCTAATTTTGCCTAAGTAAGGATTGGTCCCAAACGGAGAGAGAACGGTAGGGGAGATGGGTAGTCCAGCCAACATAGCGCTTTCTGCCAGAGAGAGGTCGCGAGCAGCTTTGCCAAAAAAATTGCGACTGGCTTCTTCGATCCCATAGGCAGTCCCACCGTATCCAACTTGATTGAGATACATTTCGAGGATTTGATCCTTGGTATAAAACCGTTCTGCTTGTAGAGATAGAATGAGTTCTTTGGCTTTACGAGTGAAAGTTTTTTCCGGTGAGAGAAGAGTGTTTTTGATTAGTTGTTGGGTGATTGTAGAGCCCCCTTGCATAGTTCCCTTGGTTAAGTTGTTGATGCCGGCTCGCATAATTCCGAGAGGATCGATACCAAAGTGATGGTAAAAGTTCTTGTCTTCGGCGGCTAGGACAGAGTGGACGACGTGTGGTGGTAGATCACCGAGTTTGATTAGAGAGCGATTTTCATCTTTGTAGATCTGGTAAAGAAGTTCTCCATGACGGTCATATATTTTGGTACTCAATGATGGAGGGTTTTGTGATAGTAAATCGATGCGTGGAAGATCTTTGTAGATATACCAATAAAATAATCCTACTAGGATGGATGGCAATAGTATCCAAAATAGCAGTCCTGGTCTCAAGCGAAAGTTGATTCGAGCTTGTCTACGGGGCTTGGTCTTTGACCGAGGTTTAACTTTTCGTATTTTTAGGATATGACTTAGGTTAAAGAAGAACCTTTTTAGTTGCTGTACAAATAGTTTGAGCAAATGGATATAACCTACAACTCCAGCAAAGATTAGCTGAAAGATTAAATAGGTTGGTTTACCAATGAATACGAGGACTTTAGTGATAGAAAGTGATGTTTTTTTGGCCTTTTTACGCATTTAGAACATTGTATTCCAGGCTGGGGACGTGTACAAGGCGTAGTCTCTACTGATTAAGCTTTGAAATGATCGGCCATACCCACGAATTGTTGCCCTCGTAACC
>DALYDJ010000007.1:2157-17799 GCA_031973275.1 Candidatus Woesebacteria bacterium | reverse complement strand
ATATTCTAAACACGCTTTTGCGCCTGGTGTAAGTTTATCACTGATCTCACCCACGGTATGTTTATCAAATATTTTAACCTCACTCACCTCTTCTGGATCTAGCTTCAGTTCTCCCTTGTACTCACCCACTACTACTCCCATCATCGCCCAGTTCTCAGTTATTTTTTGAGATATTTTTCCGACCAAGCTCAGATTGTGTGCACTCACCCCAATCTCTTCGTTGGACTCACGCTTGGCCGCTGTCAGATATCCCTCTGGGTCCGTGGGTGTCACATCTACAAAGTCCACGTGCCCCGTCACCGACAGCGTCCAGTAACCAGGTAGCTGTTTTTTCTTCATTGACCGGTGCTGTAATAAAAAATGGGTCTGTTGAGTATCGGTATAAAGCAAAGTCATCACTTCTCGGTGAAGCTTAAGATCCCGCTGATCATGCGCCAAGTTACGCTCAATTTTTCCGATTAAGTTATCATGCTCATCGACTTGCACTATCCATTCGTCACTCATACTATTTCTAGCCGCACTCCCTCGGCTCCCGTTTTTACCCTCATCCAGATGCCCCCGTTTTCTTCGATACCCTTTCCCACCTTGGTTCGATCCTTTTCATCGATTAACGCAATCATACAATCGCCTCCGCCAGCTCCCGAGAGTTTCGCCCCGTACGCCCCAGCTTCTTTGGTAGCCCTTATCAGTTTGTCTAGTTCCACCGAGCTCACGTTTAGCGTAGAAAGTAGCTTCTGGTTTTTGTTCATCAGTCTCCCTAGCTGAACAAAATCTTGCTTCACAAACAACATTTTTGCCCTATTCACCAAGTCTGTTATATCTCCAAATACAGCCTCCACCCATCCCTCATTTCGCTTCAACTCCGCCACTTGTCGTATCAGTGTCGGCGTGTCTGCCTTCACTCCTGTATATCCCACGACCATTGGCAAATCACCTTGGTAAATCTGTTCGATTGTCGTGCCGGGTGTCACATAGTAAATCGTTCCTCCATATACAGACGCCGCCACGTCAAACCCACTCCCTACTCCCTGCACATCGAGTACTGCCTGGTATGCCATTTCAAAGATCTCTCGATCGGTCATAGGTATCTGAAAATACTTAGATAGAGCCTTCGCGAGCGCCACAACTACCGCCGCCGACGACCCAAATCCAAACTGAGAAGAAAAATCTGATTCTGTCGAAATCCTAATGCCTTGAATAATCTCATTTTTGTCATAAAATCGCTTGACTAAATACTCAACGAATGACATCGATTTTGGCACATCATCTTGACCCAATTTTTTAATACTCTTGTGGTATTCATCCAGTCCTACGTTGGGTGAACAAACATGGATCTCTCCCTCTCCATTTGGCTCGACAGTTACTCTTACCCTCTGATCTACTGCCGTGACAATACACGGGGATCCATACACCACCGCGTGTTCACCATACAACATCAGTTTCCCTGGCGCCGAAGCAGTAACCTTCATTCTCCTCCGATCTCTGTCTCAAAATAACTTATTTGCTTATTATCCAACAATTTCTTGATTTGTGTTGTATCTGGATGCATTACAATCATCATGCCCGATCCAGTCTTTACCCCACCTGCCCCCGCAATCTTGACACTTGCCCCCATCTGGCGAAGTTGTGCACTCAGCCCTATAGCTCTGGCTCCGACTACCCCTAGTTCCTCTAAGAGTAATCCATTCTGGTTGATTAGGTCAGCGATCTCTAGACCATTTAGCAAGGCCTCTCTGATTTGCTTAACCAATTCTGCAATCTTATCTATCACCACGATATTTGTCTGTTTCGCCGCCACCAGCTCGACCATTTCTTTAGTAGATTCTATTGGCTTGCCTGTATTCGCAAGTAACAATTTTATGGGTTGCTTAATCCAGAGTCTCTCAAATGGCTGTCCCTTGGTATATGCAATTAGTCCGCCATACACTACAGCGGCAGGGTCTAGTCCTGACGCGTTTCCGTGAGCAATTTTCTCACACTCAAAAGTCAACTTGAACAATTCTTCTTCATTTATTGGCTTACCCAAATATTCTCTCATGGCTTTTATAGTTGCCGCCGCAACAGCGGCTGATGACCCAAGTCCAGACCCGATCGGTAACTCGCTCTCAATCTTTAATAGGATATTTTCGTCCCCCCCCGCCACTTCTATTGCCTTGTTTATAATCGGATTCTTTTCGCTCCCACCATTCTCCACCACTGTCACGCTTACTCCCAGAGATATACTCGTGGCTAGGGCCATTTTGCCATACACCACCGCGTGCTCCCCAGCCAAAATCACTTTTCCTGGACAAAAACTGGCCACTGCACTACTCATAAACAGTTTAGTCGCTCTTTACCTCCAAATCATTCAAATACTACTCGAAACCTGGGGTCAGCCACTATCGTCTTAAACCAAGGTGCGTATTTATCAGGCTCACGCTCGATATCATTGTTAAGTTCTCCCCACTCCACCCACTTACTATCCATCGCTTCGTCTGGGTTTAGAGCCAATTCCCCGTCCCACTCCCCCACTATCACGTTGTCTAGTTCATTCTCACACCACCTCTCTATATCTGGAGCGTAGTAGCTAAATTTATACAGTTCTCTCAGCTGTTCTTCGCTAACCACGATCCCCATTTCTTCCCGTACTCGCCTGACGGCACTAGACAAATAATCCTCGCCTGGTGCCAAATTGTAGCAACACGTATTGGCCCAGTAAAAAGGAAAGGCCGGCTTTTCAACAGCTCTTTGCTGAAGAAGTAGTTCCTTCCTATCCCCATTGGTTCGATAGAGCTGTAATGAAAAAGCTCTGTGCTTCAGTCCCAGATCTCGGTGTGCCTCAACGAGCCCGGCTATCCCAATTTCTCTATCATTTTCATCGACCAAAACCACTTTTCTCAGATGATATTTCTGATCAATTTCCTCAACCGCCTTTCTCACATTCATAATCGGATTATCTCACAACGTAAATGATTTCGTGCTTTATCGCGACACACTACTTATGAGTATATTTAGTTCTATTAATAAAAGCCTGCCTCCACATGCGCAAGTCAAAGCTAGACAATTGATCCTCTCCAACTTGAGATCTCAGAGCAAAAACCCACCCCTCTCTCAATCAAATTTTTTTAAACCTCTACTTTTCGATCTCGACAAGGTTAGTCAAATCAACTGTGAAAATCTCGTCGGCCAGATCAGTCTCCCGGTAGGGATCGCCGGTCCTCTCTCCGCTACCTTAGTGACAGATTCCTATCAAACCACTCTGGGTGGCCTCCTCATCCCTCTTGCCACCACCGAAGGGGCCCTGGTTGCCAGCATCAACCGTGGTTGCAAACTCTTAAATGAAGCTGGGACCACCATCGTGACTATCGAGAATGTTGGCATGACGCGCGCCCCAGTATTTAAGTGTCAAACAAGCTCAATGGCTAGTCAGCTAGCAACTTGGATAAAAACAAACAAGGCTCACCTAGGATCAATTGGAGTCTCTACCAGCCACCATCTCAAATTTTTGGATTGCCAGGTATTTATTAAAGAAAATCTTGTCTTCGCGCGCTTTGCTTTTCAAACCGGAGAGGCTATGGGTATGAACATGGTTACCCTGGCTACTGCGAAGATCGTCAGCCACGTCATCAAACAGCATACTGACGTTACCTGTCTTGCGCTCAGCAGTAACGTCTGTACTGACAAAAAACCATCCTCACTCACAAGGCGCCTCGGTAGAGGTAGATGGGTCAAAGTTACATGTACTATCCCAAACATCTTAATCCAAACTATCCTCAAAACTACCCCTCTGGCCTTGGTGGAAACCTACCACGCCAAAGTAGTCGTCGGATCTCGACTTGCGGGTCTTGCTGGTCGCAATATGCAAATCGCCAATGTCGCCTCAGCTATCCTCGCAGCTACCGGTCAAGATATCGCCCATACTGTAGACATCTCCCAAGGTTCCCTGGCACTTAGGCAAAATCACACGAGTATCACAGCCAAACTCTCACTCCCAACTGTTCCAGTCGGTACTGTCGGAGGTGGTACTTGGCTCGAAACTCAAGCTACTGCGCGCACCCTTATCTCCGATCAGCTAGTAACCCCAGACATTCTCGCTACTATCATCGGTCTTGGGGCCTTGGCGGGTGAGCTCTCGGGCCTCGCTTCCTTATCATCAAACAGCTTAGCGGCCAGCCATCTCAGATTGGGGAGGACTATATGAGTCTCGGCATTGTCAGTTGGGGGACAGCTCTCCCCTCACACGCTGTGACAACCGATACTATCGCCGCAAGTCACGGCAAAACTGACAATCCCGGCCTGAGTCTGGGTATAGTCCAAAAAACTTGTCCACGCCTAGACGAAGACTCCTCTACCCTGGCAGTAGCGGCCACCCAAATTGCGCTCGCAAAAGTTGACACGTACAACCCAAAAGATCAAATAGGTAGTTTGTTGATCGGTAGCGAATCTCACCCCTACGCAGTAAAACCCACTGGCACAATTGTTGCGGAGGCACTTGGACTCTCTCGCTGGCTCAGCATGGCTGATTTGCAATTTGCCTGCAAAGCAGGGACCCAAGCTCTTCAACTTTCCCTGGCCCAAGTAGGTGCCGGACAAATCAAGCTTGGTCTCGCAATTGGCTCCGATACGGCCCAATCCAAACCCGGCGATATTCTCGAATACGCTGCCGGTAGTGGTGCCGGAGCCTACCTGGTAGGCGATTCAAAGACCTATCCTCTCGTTGCTACTTTAGAGTCCACCTCCTCCTTCGCCACCGATACCCCAGATTTCTGGCGTCGAAGCCATGCTTCCCACCCTGAACACGCTGGTCGTTTTAGCGCTGAGCCCGCCTATTTTTACCACATTAAAGAACTTACCAAAAAAATCTTACTCGATGCCAAAATGACGCCTAATCAAATCGATTATTGTGTTTTCCACACTCCAAACGCCAAATTCCCCCGCCAGGTAGCCCAGTCGCTAGGATTTTCAGATCAACAACTAAAATATAGCCTTCCCGTTACACATATCGGCAACACCTATGCTGCAGCAGTCCCTCTAGCTCTAGCCAATATTCTCGATCACGCACAACCCGATCAATCAATTTTAGTTGTCTCATATGGATCGGGAGCTGGTGCTGATGGATTTATTTTTCGCACCACCAAAACGCTCAAGTTGCTACAAAAAAAATCTCCTCAAACACTCAGTGATCAAATCGAATCCCTCTTGCCGTTAGATCTAATTAATTATCTACAATTAACCCAAGTATGACAAACTCGCCCATTGCGATCCTCGGATATGGTCAAACAAAATTTGGTGAACTCTGGGACCAATCTTTAGAGGGTCTGCTCCGCCAAGCTATCGAATCCTCCTTGCAAGATGCTAAGTTATCCGCAACCGAGATCGACGCTGTTTACGTCGCCAATATGGCGTCGGGCAATTACGAATTCCAAATGCACTTAAATAGTATGGTTAGTTCCTTTTTTCCCCACCATCCCCCTGCCTTTCGTCTTGAAGCAGCCTGTGCATCTGGTGGACTGGCGGTCGTATCCGCCATCCATGGCCTCAGATCACAGGCCTATCGCAAAGTACTTGTGGTAGGCGCCGAAAAAATGACCGACGTTAGTACGAGCACCGCCACCAAGATCCTCGCAGGTGCAGCAAGTAGTACTGCCGAATATGGTAGTACTTTCCCTGCCCTCTACGCACTCCTAGCCAAATTGTATTGCTCTCGTTACCACCTAAAACCAGAGCTTTTACGTCAGGCTATGTCTATAATCTCAAGTCGGGCCCACGAAAACGCAAAATCTAATCCGTATGCTCAATTTCAAAAAAGTATCTCTCCGTCACTTATTAGCGCAAGTCCCCTGGTTGCTGACCCACTTAGACTCCTCGATTGTTCTCCGCTCTCCGACGGGGCTGCCGCCATCATTCTAACTCTAGATCCAGGTAAAAAATCTTATCCCCATCTTCCCCACCTCATTGGTTATGGCCATGCGCAAGACTCTCTCGACATCGCAAGTCGCACCAATCTCCCTCACCTATCAGCTACCTCTCGTGCCTCGATCGAAGCGTTTAATCATACCCATTTATCACCCAAAGATATTTCTGTCATTGAGCTACACGACTGTTTCACTATTGCCGAGATTCTAGCCATCGAAGATCTCGCCTTACTTCCCTACGGCACGGCTGCCAAACACTTGACCAAACACGGCAATTATAAATCTGGGCTCATTATTAACCCCTCTGGTGGACTCAAGGCCTGTGGACACCCAGTCGGCGCGACCGGAATCAAGCAAATTGGCTTTATCAGCAAATATCTTCAGACACAATCTGAGCAGATCAAATACGGCCTTACCCAAAATGTAGGCGGCACTGGTGGAACAGTCATTGTTAATATTATTGAGCGAGGAGAGTTATGACTGAGCTAGGCTCTATTTCACCAGCCCGTTACTGGCGTGATACGAAAAATTGGTCCAAGTTGCTAGGCAAAACTGGGACCGTCCTCGCCGCCACTCTCGTTCAATTTGGTCTCCCCGAGCTCGAAGCTAGTTCACCCTATTGGCTTGTGCTCATCAAATATGATGATCCAAGTACCGATCCCTCTCGACAAATATTTGTTGGGGTTGATGGATTCGCATTCAAAGAAAATGAGCGCGTGGTCTGTGTTTTGAAGCGATTTTCAAGTCCTGGCGATGGACTTATTCATTATGGGATCAAGGTTTCGCCCGCCAAAATCTGACAATCAATAACAATAGCAACCCCTGCCACAACAACAGCCCGATCAGCGTACTCCCCAAGACCATCGCCATTATCTCTCTCCCGATCGGTCCCAGTGTGAATATAAAAGATCCCACTCTCCCCGTGATGAATAACCCGAACAGCCCAATAACCGGTGACAATGTCACTGGGAGTAATACTGGTTTGTTTAGTACCATTCGCTTGATTGATTTATAAGGATGGATCGCCAGTCCTGCCAGTGTCACGCTCCACACGTAAGCCACCCAAACAAAAAATGTTGTTCGTATTGATTTAAAAATTTGAGAATTTGAGCTTTGAGAATTCAATTTAAAACCCTCCAAACAGACCAAGGATGAATTCGCGATACGGTGTTCCAACCATAATACGCAGCACCAAATACGACATACTCGCACCCGGCACCAGCACTCTCCATGGATTTACTACTAGCCAATCACCCAGTCCTTTAGCCCAGCTGGGGACCAATTCTGTTTGTATTAACCTTTGCCGTTCAACCGCTCTCCTCTCCAGCTCCTGGATAAAATTATTCTCGCTCTTCATATGCTTCTCTAAATGCCAAACGTGCTCTATACAGCAATGACTCTGTCGCCTTAAAAGAGAGATTCATTCGTTCTGCGATCTCTTTTACGCTCATCGACAATTCGTAGCGATACGACAACACGTCTTGATACTGCTGACTCATTTTCTGGTAGCTTGAAAAAAACTTTTTCTCGATCTTTTTCTTTTCTAGTAAAAACTCAGGAGAAAGAAGCTCTGAAACCATATTCTCAAATAGCGGCGCCGTTTTCTCTACTACCACCCTGATATATCGTTTACGGTAAAAGTCCGCTACCTCATGTCTCGCTATCGCGATCAGCCACGTCACCACACTCGACTCTCCGCGATATAGTGAAAGCGAATCAAACGCCGAGAGGAATGTGTCCTGCAAAATCTCCTCTACCCCCTCGTCCGGCAACTTAATGTTTAGATACCTCCTCAACTTTGGAGAATATGTTTTATAAAAAGCGGTTGCCGCCCCCTTCTTGCCATCTAGTACTTCCTTGATTAATTGCTCCATGCTTTATAGATTATACTAAATACGCTATACTTTCCCCATGGCGTGTCCAGAAAACTTAGGCGATTGCCTAAAACTCCAAAACAACACTGCAGTTGCCACCGAATATACTGGAGTGGGTAGCCTTATCAACAATATTTTGCCCAACATTTATATCGCTGGTGGAGTAGTAATTTTTTTCATGATTGTGATCGGAGGATTTAGTATCGTCAGTAACGCTGGCAACAAAGACAAGGTTGCCGATGGTAGCAAAATCATTACCTCTGCTATAATAGGCCTACTAGTACTGTTTGCCTCCTACTGGATTATCCAAATAATCCAGGTCATTACCGGAGTCAACATCTTAAGAGATTAAACCTTATGCCAGGAATAGTCGGTGAAACCATCAAATCTCCAGTAACTAGCTACGGTTCAGTCGAAAGTAGCAAGGGTATCTCTGCTTTTATTTCCAATATCATTACTGTTATTTTTGTCGCTGCCGGGCTTTTTGCATTCTTCAATCTCATGATCGCTGGCTTTAGCTATATTACTGCTGCTGGTGATACAAAAAAAATCGAGGCCGCTACCTACTCTATCAACATGTCTTTGGTCGGCCTAGTTGTGATGGTTGCCGCCGCCGCAGTCACCGGGATTGTTTCTTATCTATTATTTGGTAGCGCGACCGCCATCCTCTCGCCCTCTATTAGTGGTCCTGGGAGCTTTAACTAACTATGACTCAACTACTCGCCCAGTCCAAGCCCCTCGGTAATATCACCACTCCTGGTGGATACAAACCAGGTTCCGGCATCGAAGGTTCTACCAGTGCCGTCGAAAAGCTCATCAGCAACGTTCTGGTTGTTCTTACTGTCGTTGCAGGGATCGCCTTTGTGCTCTATTTCCTCCTCGGTGGACTCAACTGGATTACGGCCGGCGGAGACAAGGGCAAAATCGACAAAGCCAAGGGCATGATGACCAACGGAGCCATTGGTCTCATTGTCATCGCCGTTTCCTATGCCATTACCTGGATTGTCGGCAAAGCAATCGGGATCGACATTCTCAATCCAGGCACCGTTATCAATGGACTTAAGGTGAATTAATTATGAAAAAGACCTCTATCTTCCTAGCATCTATCATCTACCTCCTCGCTTCTGCGCCATCTGCGATGGCGGCCATCACCAACACCGCCGTTCCCGGTGGCTCCTCACCCGACGGCTCACCCAAGCAATTTGCCGTCACTGTCGCTACGCTCTGGCAAACCATTATTCTGGTTGGTGGACTAGCTTTCCTCCTGTATTTTCTGAGGGGTGGCCTCAACTGGATTATGGCCGGCGGTGACAAGGGCAAAATCGAAGAGGCCAGGGGCCATATTACTCAGGGACTGGTAGGACTTGCTATTCTGGCCGCGTCATATGTCATCATCAAGTTTATCGAAACCGCCATCGGCATGAATTTATTAAATATTTCTTGGCCTACCGCAGGATAATTATGAAAAAGACACCTCTTTTCCTATTTCCTATTTCCTATTTCCTACTTCCTACAACTACCCACGCCGCTTCTGGTAGTTTTTCTGTCAATATCGGTGATGAAACCAAATCTCGCGTTGCAATCAACACCGATCTCGGCTCATTTGTCAGCAAAGCCTTCTCTGCCGTGATCCTTGTTGCTGGTTTGGCTACTTTTGGCTACCTAGTTTATGGCGGTCTCCAGTGGATTATGAGTGGCGGTGACAAAGGCAAACTAGAGGAAGCACGCAGCAAAATTACCAACGGTATTATTGGTCTTGCCGTCGTCGCCTCCGCTTGGGCAGTTTACCTCCTGCTCGACTACTTCTTCGGCATTGGACTTGCTAAATGATAAAATAAAACATAAACTATTAATAAAGGAGAAAAACATATGTCATTCGATCTAGTCACCAGTGTCCAAGCCGCTATGCCCGGAGCACCCAATTTATCCATTGGCAAACCAGAGAACGTCGCCATCACCAACATTGGTACCCTCATCCAGGGAGCCGTTCAGGGCGCAATTGTTGTCTCTGCTCTCCTCGTTTTCATGTTCCTCATTTGGGGTGGTATCCAGTGGATTACCTCTGGTGGAGACAAAGGCAAAACCCAAGAAGCCCGCGACCGCATCACCGCTGCCCTGGTTGGTCTCGCCGTCGTCGCCTCGGCTTGGGCTATCATGTTGATCATCTCTTACTTCTTTGGCATCAACATCCTAGATGGCAACATCACTCCCCCCAAAGCCTACTAACCTTTTAGCTGATCTAAAAACCAGATTTCTACGCATGTAGTTTGCGAGAAAAATTGGCGGATGAAATTTTGTCGACATTACAGGCGCTAGCTGCCTGTACCTGAGATTAAAATTTACGTCCGACAGTTTTTAGCAAAAAATAGTCGAACGCTTCATGAAATTACTGATATAATCTTAGATATTATGGCAGCCGGCGACGCAGCACAACTATCTGACCTACCAACCTATTTTGGCAATATCCTCCAAGCCATGATTCCCTTAATTGGCTTACTATCTTTCGTGATGATTTTAGCTGGAGGATTCAAAATCTTAACCTCCGCCGGCGACCCCAAAGGTATGGCTGGTGGTAAGCAGACGATCACCCTGGCTGTAGCTGGTATCGCTCTTGCCATTATTTCGTGGCTAATCCTTTTGCTCGTCAAAAACGTGACTGGGGTAGATGTCACTCAGTTTAAGTTTGGCTTTAACTAGCTATGAAAGCACTGCGATTTATTGTCCTTCTCCTAGTTTCTATCTCCTATTTCCTAATTTCTGTACCATCGGTACATGCCTCATGGGTCGCGCCTCAGCCACCCTTTTCTCTCGAGGGCAACCCTCCCGAAGATTATTTTTATGGGGACATGTTCTCACTCCTTAAATATATACGTCCACCAGCTCTAGAAATCTACGAGAACGACGAGCGCTCGCGCAACTACGAAGATCTCGAAGTTTGTGGTGGGGAGGGTGGAGCGGGCAATCCCTACGATCATAGAGATTATCTCTGCGATAACGTCGGCGATACTTGTGACGGGGGCGATGTAGAGCTATGTCATCGTGGCACCACCGATGTCGCGCGGTCTGGCAACTCCAAACCCAACAATAGTTGTACTGTCAAAGCAATCACCGAAAACCACCCGGCTGGGACTACGGGTACTTGTCGCTACACCCAAAAACCATCCATTCACAAAGATGTTAAGGGAACCGACTTTTCGAACGCCGATCAAGTCATTTATCAAAAAATTCAGAGTAAATCTGGAGCTTACAACAACGTTGGGACAGACAATGCCATCACCTGGGGATCACAACACCTCTCGCTAGATATGGGAGAAAAGGTCATTAATCAATTAATGGTCTTAAAGCGTGCCAAACAAACCAAAAATACCGTTAAAGAAACTGGCGAGTGGCCCCTAGGTTGGGTCGATTGGGGCTACAAGACACCAAATGGTAAGACTCTCCTTGCCATCCACGACTCACTTCCGGACGGAATCTCTGGGGCTGGCATGACCATCGTCGAAGGCGCCGATGACTTCTTTCTAAATGCCGGCAACTTAGAAGCCGTCTCCAATACATCCGACCAAAAGGAATATGTTATTCGCGCAGTCGCCGAAGCCGCTAGTCAAGACCCACAACCTGTCTGGGTGGCCGATTTGCTGCAAACCCCGCTCTACTCCCCTTCCTGGCGTCAAAGTTATGTTCGTCCCTCAATTTGTGTCTGGGCCATCTGTTGTCCTGGTCTGCGCTGTATCGTCATCCCCCCTCCAACAGGGGTTAAGCGCGCGCTCTACTACGACAACTCCCTCTCACAAGCTTTCGGAGCTTCTCTCGACAACCTCTTGGCTTCGTATCCGCTAGACGAAGGTGTGGCAATTTTTAACAAATTAGCCATCAAAAATCCCCTGATTAGGTTTACTACCTCAGCCGCACCAAACGCCATCCCCTCCAAGATTATGGAGAGGTTAGACAAAGAGATTCAGGACCCTTGTTACAAATATGTTAAGGGCATGTACTGGCTTTGGTTTGGTACCTTTATGGACTATGTCAAGCCCGGCGATTATTTTGACAAAGACAAAAAATGTCCGGTCTGGCAAATCGCCCGCGAAGAAATCTCCAAAGAGAACGCCAACGCTTTTCACCAATCTCCCGTCTCGGCCATCATTGCCTACATTTGGGGGAAAATGCAAGATAATGTCGACTCGGTCGTTTATCACACTCTCACCATCCCCGAGGCCATGGGTCAAAGCATCGAAGAGATCCAACAGCCGGTCTACGACACCAGCGTCGACGATGGCCAAGACTATCTCCTCGGCGGAGAAAATCCATTTACTCATCGGCGCATGCTCCCCTATTACGCCTGTGATGACCCTATGTACTCATCCCAACTCGATACCAGCATTTTGGATTATGCCTCAGGCAAGCGCGTTGGGTGTGACGGCAAATCGAACGCTACCACTGCCGGTAAATGTGATGGCACTAAGTTTGCCGCCATTATCGCCGATTCTCCATGGAAAGCTCCGCTTTCATCTGCCACCAGCGTTGTGCTAAATTCAGAAATGTTTGTCGGTGGTAAACTCAACCCCGAGCTCGAAGAGGTCTACGCCAAAGTCGAAAAGGAAACCGGTGTCCCCTGCGAAGTTCTGGCCGGCATTCATTTTGAAGAAGCTAGTGCCTACTTTACCGATTATGGTAAACCAGAAACTCGTTCCGCCGCCAACGGCGGACCAGCAAACGAAGAAGGTGGGTTTGAAGCCACCGTTCTAACTGCCGCCCGCGCACTCCTTCGCCACCCTATCCCCAATACCGAAAGACTTGTTACTGCTATTTCCAACTTTAATGGTGGAGGCAACGCCAACTGTCAAAAAATCAAGGGTATCACGATCCCATACAAAGGCTGTCCTAGGGAGTTTATTGGGGAGGATGATCCCTATGCAACCCACATGATCGATTCCAAACATACAGCTATGTACCAGATCTATTGTGCTGATTTTAAAGTATGTAGCCCACTTCCTATTTATGACAAAGATCGCCCCGGTGCTTTTGCCGTCGCCCTCGCCGTTTACAACGAAGCAACCAGCAAGAACACTCCCCCTTCAGATCCGACTACACCTCCTGCGACTCCACCCAAACCAGTTGGCCCCATCTCAACCGGCAGCTCTCTCAACCCGGCCGGCGACTGTGGCACTGGCTATATCGATACTGCCCTAGGCTGTCTCCCTTACGAGCGTACCGAGTTTATTATGGCTCTCCTGAGATTCTTGACTGGAATATCTGGGGCAATCGCCTTGGTGGTCATGTTAATTGGCACTATTCAGATTATGACCGCCGGTGGCGACGCCAAGAAAATCCAGTCTGGTAAAGAGCTATTCATTGCTGGGCTCACGGGCCTCCTATTCCTCATTTTCTCCGTCTCTCTTGTTCGTATCATTGCCGGCAATATTATAAAAATTCCAGGGTTTTAAGCTTATGAAAAATATTTTAGCCAACAAGTTCTTTACTACCGCCCTAGCAATTAGTTCGTTGGTGTTTATCTTAGTTCTTCTCCTCTCACCCAAGCCTAGCACCTCGCTTACCACCCCCACTCCCTCTACCACTTCGTCTCTCGCTGGTATCGTCCCCCTCAATTTGTCCAAAGCGAAACGAGAAGCTGCCATGGTCTATACCGCCTCTATCGAACACAAGCTCCCACTTGTTGAGGAAAAATTTGCAACCTCGGTCGGGATTATCACTTCCATCCGCATCGGGAGGGCAGACTATGACCCGGCTGAGATTGTTCATCTCGATATTAACGGCCTCTCGTATATAAACAAAGATGAGCTCGATGAAAAAGAGAACCCCAACGTAACCGCTTTTAAAGAAAGCTATCTCAAAGCCATAGAATTACTCGAGGGCCAGAATATCGACCCTAAGAAACTCATTTTTGTCTACGGAGACAAAGCTTACGTACAAGAAACCGCCACCCACTGGGTTGATATGTTAAAATTGCCCCATCTATGAAAAAGTTTCTACTCTCCCTCTCTCTCTTAACAACTATTGTCTGGGTCCTCGTTTATAACACCACTTTGGTCCGTGCAGAATCAACCTCGTTTCCCTCAGCCCCAGAAGCTGGAACGGTGTTGGGTGTTGTGGGTAGTTTAAATAAAGCGCTCAATACCTTTGAAATCCCAAGTGGCACCACCTCGCCCGATTGGTTCAAAAACGATGTTTGCGCCCAAATGCAAAACGTAAATAAATATATGGGTGGTGGATGTAAATTGGCCGCAAACGGTGATCAAACCAACTCTGGAGTTCTCGGAGTGCAGGGCAGTTTTATTGCAACACTTTATAACAATCAGGTTTCTAGTCAAGAGTATATTGCCGATATTCTAGAAAACATTGGTGTCCCCACGGTCTCGCGTGCCTACGCCCAATCAACTGGTGGCACCGGATATACAGCCATGAAGCCATTTCTCGAGTTCTGGAAGATATTTCGCAACTTAGCCTACTCCCTCTACATCATCATGTTTGTAGTAGTGGGCATTATGATCATGTTGCGTACCAAAGTTAATGCCCAGACGATCATCACTATCCAAACAGCTCTTCCCAATCTTCTCATTACCCTGCTTCTCATTACTTTCTCATACGCTATCGTTGGATTTATGATCGACCTCATGTATTTTCTCATCTACTTCATTGTTTACTTGATCTCTACGGTTGGGATTATTGATCCAACCAAATCGATTACCAGACTTATGTCACACTCAGCATGGTCAGTGATTTTTGAGGGTCGTAACAGTATTATCTCAGCCATCTCTAGTTCTATCGGGAGCGTTCTTTGGAATCTAGGTTCAGGAGCTTTGGGTGTTGCTGGAGCCGTCCTAAGTATGGTCTCTCCCATGTACCTAATCGTTTCAGTGGCTTTTATGATCGCAATGTTAAAACTTATGCTCGCCCTAGTGCAATCATATGTCATGATTATAGTTCAAACTATTACTGCGCCAGTTCAAATCCTTATGAATGCCATGCCTGGTAGTAAAGCCTTCTCCAACTGGCTCAAAAAAACCGCTAGCTATTTAATCCCCTTTCCCGTTGCTGCTGGTATGTTTATTTTTTCTGCCATCCTAGTGGGCAACCCAACCGACGCCACCATCATGGGCGGAATTGGTGGTGATGCCAATCCTTTTGGAGTTAAAGATGGTGTTTTCAACGCCAACCGCAAAGACATTTGGCTTCCCCCATTCACCCTTACCGATTCATCTCTAAATAATGCAAATCCCGGTAGCGCCGACATCCTCACCATCATTGGCTTCGTGATATTTCTTATGACTCCCTCCGCCGTCAAGATGGCTCAAGAATGGCTCCAGGTCAAGGAGTCTCCATACGCCTCCGAGGCCGTCCAAGGATTCACCGGCCTAGTTGGTACTGCGGTCAATTACCCGGTCGGCTATTACAAGCAGACTAAGGCTCTTAAAGAAAGTCATGCCGCCGCTGACTACAGTGCTAGAAGATATGCTGACGAAATGGCCAAAAAGGAAAGAGTTTCTGTTGCAACAAAGGTAAACACCGGAGATCCAAAGGCTTAGTAAGATTATATTCAAATCTTAATCAATTTCTTAAACTTCTCCCATGTCTCTTCGTTATTTTTACTAAAGACGAGCTTAAAATCTTCCCAGTTTAGACCCATTTTGTCTACCCACCAACCCCTGATCAAGAAAAAGGGAGTAAAAAGAGGGAAATATCCCGGTCTAATCTTTATGCCGGCAATTTTATACTCATCTCCTAGATAGGCCTTGGCGTACCATTTTCTCCTCTGCTTACCCCATTCCTTTCTCGAAATTAATCCATTATAAAAATTATTATCTATATCTTGTTTTTCAAAATGCATGGGATTTTTAAATCCTTCTTTGGCTTCTTGT